>NZ_DJBE01000073.1:0-31273 GCF_002429925.1 Acinetobacter sp. UBA5984 | reverse complement strand
TACAAATATATATAATTCCTGAACTAATACAATGAAATGTCCTAGCGAGTCATTTTTTAGCTCAACGAGATTTTGCAGTGAATATATTAATTTCAAATGATGATGGTGTTTTTGCACCGGGTATACAGGCATTGGCGCAGGCCTTGAGACCTTTAGGACGCGTTGTGGTGGTAGCTCCGGAAAGTGAACGTAGCGGATTTTCCAGTGCACTCACTTTAGACCGACCATTAAGACCAATCCAGATTTCTCCCGATGTATGGGCAGTGAATGGTACGCCAGCAGATTGTGTTTATCTGGCCATGAATGGTTTATTTGATGTTGAATTCGATCTGGTGGTCAGCGGCATTAACAGTGGTGCCAATCTGGGAGATGATGTGCTGTACTCAGGGACGGTGGGTGCCGCATTTGAAGGCCGTCTGGCCAAACAACCTGCATTGGCAGTTTCTCTATGTGGGCAAAACGTTCGATCTTATACCTTGCCAGAAGATTATCGCATTGCAGCGCAATGGGTACATGATTTTATCGCGGCAGGTTTGCCGACTTTGCCTGAACGTCATATTTTTAATGTGAATATTCCTGATATGGCTGAGCTGAAAGGAACTAAAGTGACCTTTCAGGGACGCCGTAGCCAGTCCAAGCCGATTACCAGTCATGTAGATCCACGTGGTCGCCAGGTTTACTGGATTGGGCTATCGGGTGAAGCAGTCGCAATGCCAAAACATAAAGGAACTGAAATCGAGTCAGACTTTTTTGCAATTGCCAATGGCTATGTAAGCGTGACGCCAATTCAGATGGATGCCACAAACTATGACACACTTCACACTTTGCAAGCCCAGATTCTAAATAAAATCTAATGAATGTTATAAGTTTGTGAAAAATGAAAGCTTACAAGTATATTGTAGTAAAACTTTGCTAATCTTACTGGGTTTTTGCAACCGTATAGATGTTAGAGAGGAAGATAATGTCCTTGGTGTCACCGAAATACTTCATTCATGCTTCACCATCCAGCTTCATCAAAACTCTGGTTTTGTCCACTGTGGTTGTTTCCACAATGATTATTACTGGTTGTGCCACTAAACCTCAGGTCAATAATATGACCCGCTATGCCGCAGCGCCTGACTTCTATACGGTACGCTCTGGGGATACTTTGAGTGGCATTGCTGCACGTTATGGTCTGAGCTATATCAGTGTGGCAGAGATGAATGATATTGCTCCGCCGTATCGTATTTATGTGGGTCAGTCGATTCGCCTGAAAAATAACACTACCGCTCGCCGTACTACAGCGACTCAACCTGTTACCCAAGCTTCACCGATTCAGCGTCAAACGATTGCGATTCCAGCGCCAACCACTCCCGCTCCAACAACTGTTAAGACTACGCCAAAACCTGCCACCACTACTTCCGCACCGATTACCCCAGTATCGACAGCAGCAGGATTACGTTGGGTCAAGCCATCAAATGGTCCGGTATTACAAAACTATGATCTGGCCGCAAATATCAAAGGTACCCGTTATGGCGGTAATGTCGGAGATCCGGTCTTTGCTGCAGCAGATGGGCAGGTGGTATACGCAGCAGATGGCCTGAAGGAATATGGTAATCTGGTACTAGTTAAACATATTAATGGCTATATCACCGCTTATGCGCATAACAGCAAATTAAGCGTGAAAAGTGGCCAAAATGTAACGGCTGGTCAAAAAATTGCCGAGATGGGGGCGACTGGTACAACCCGCACTATGCTTGAGTTTCAGGTTCGCTTGGACGGAAAACCGATTAATCCAACAACAGTTTTACCAAATAATTAAATAAATAATGCAAAACGTGAATTTCACCGTATAATACAATGAGTTGCTTTTATCAAAAGATGAAGCATCTCATAAGTTTAGAGGGGAATTTATGTTAGATCAACTTCGAGCAATGGGTGTCTTTGCTTGTGTTGTGGAAAAGAACTCGTTTAGCGGTGCTGCACGTGAGTTAGGGATTACAACCAGCGCCGTGAGTCAACAAATTCGCTCTTTGGAACAGGATATGGAAGTTGTACTTCTAAATCGTTCTACGAGAAAATTAAGTCTGACCGAAGCGGGACAAGCTTTTTTTCACAGCTGCCAGGAAATGTTGTCTGCTGCTGAGCGTGGAAAGGTTCGCATTAACGAGTTACGTGACGATCTTGTTGGTGAACTTCGTATTGTATCCTTACCGGAAGTGTGTGCGAATCATGTGATTCCTGCACTTTCTCACTGGATGTCCGCACACCGTGGCCTGACAGTCCACCTGGAAACAAACAATCATGAGGTTGATTTGTTGGAAGGGCGTATTGATATTGCCCTGCGATTTGACCAGAACGATGATGACCACAACCTTCAGGTTGTGCCATTAATGCAGATTGAACAGATTCTTGTTGCTGCGCCAAGCTATATTAACCAGACCGCAATTATCTCGCGTCCTGAAGACCTGAAACACCATGATGTTTTGCCTTTAACGCATATTAAAAATCATCAGAATTTCAGTTTTCAGCATGTGCATAGCACAGAAAAGGTTGAATTTGAACTAAGCTCACGCTTTAGTACCAATAACAGCTTGGTTGCAAAAGCCATGTGCCTGCAAGGCAACGGGGTTGCCAAGATTTTATATCTTGATGTTAAAAAAGATTTATTAAATGGTTCACTGATTGAAGTCTTGCCTGAATGGAAACTTCCGCCAGTCACCCTTTATGCAGTTATGCCTAATCGAGAACAGCAACCGACTAAAGTCCTGCGCTGTCTGGATGCATTGAAACAATATTTTAGCCAGATCTCTGGTGGACGTTTGTTGCAAGTCGCATCATAAATTCCCTATAAACAAAAAAGCCGCTTTAAAGCGGCTTTTTTGTTTTTCAAGATAGACTTAAGCAAGGTAGGCCTTGATCATTTTCACTAAACGCTCGATCAGTTGATCGGCCTGTTCCTGTGTAATATTCAGGGTAGGCAACAGACGAACGACATTACCTGCAGTCACGTTGATAATGGTTTTGTATTCATCGCGTGCAATATCCACAAGCTCACCACAGTCTTTAGGCAACTCAATCCCAATCATCAGACCGAATCCGCGTACAGTCACTTGATGATCTGCAAGCTGGTTACGTAACTGCTCAACAATATATGCACCTTTTTCAGCGGCATTGGCTACGATATTTTCTTTTTGCATAATATCGATGATGGTATAAACCACGCGTGAACCCAATGCAGTACCGCTATAAGTAGAACCGTGATTCCCCGCAGTTAAAACACCGACACCACGACCTTGAGTCATCACGGCACCAATTGGGAAGCCATTGCCCAGACCTTTAGCAGTCGTCAATACGTCGGGCACAATATTGGTGTGCTGATAAGCAAAATATTTACCGGTACGGCCATTACCTGTTTGTACTTCATCCAGCATCATCAACCAGTTGTGCTGATTACAGATCTGACGGATTTCTTCCAGGTAACTAAAGCCTTGCGGTGCTGTATTGACACCACCTTCACCTTGGATTGGTTCAACCAGAATAGCCACGATATCCGGATGGTTAATTGCAGCTTCTTCAATGGCTTCAATATCACCAAAAGGTACACGAATAAAGCCTTCAACCAATGGACCAAAGCCTTGTTGAACTTTTTTGTTACCGGTTGCAGACAGGGTTGCCAGCGTACGGCCATGAAAAGATTTGTCAGCTACAATAATTTTTGGTGACGCAATACCTTGCATATGACCGAATTTACGCGCAATTTTGATGGCGCCTTCGTTCGATTCTGCACCACTGTTGGAGAAGAAAACTTCTTCCATGCCAGCGACTTCAGCCAGTTTCTGTGCAGCAGCAGTTTGCCAAGGCACTTCAAAAAGGTTGCTGGTATGAATCAGGGTTGCAGCCTGTTCCGCAATTGCTTCAGCAATCACTGGATGAGCATGACCCAAACCGCAAACGGCGATCCCAGTTAAGGCATCTAAATACTCTGTACCATCTTCGGTATAAAGATATGCACCTCGTCCTCGGACAAAGCTGATCGGTTGACGACCAAAGACTGGCATCAAATGTGAAGGTTGATCAGTTTGTACCGGAGCGAGGGTAATATTGTTCATGACTAACTCTTTACTGTTAGGTGGAAAGAAAAACTTATATAAGCAAAAACTTGGTCAGATTTAAAGGGTAATTGTAAATAAAAATGGATTTATTACTTTAGACGTACTGTTTTTCTCTGTTTTGGGTATAATGCGAGACAGATTAGTTGAGGATTTATCAATGACTGAACAAGCACGCGATACCGAAGCGTTAATTCGTGACCAAATTGCCAAGCACGCAGTACTTCTTTATATGAAAGGCACACCACAATTTCCACAATGTGGTTTTTCTGCACGTGCGGTAGAAGCACTCAGTCAAATTGGTCGTCCATTTGCTTATGTTAATATTCTGGAAAACCCAGATATTCGTGCAACTCTGCCACAAATTGCGAACTGGCCGACATTCCCACAACTTTGGATCAATGGTGAATTGATCGGTGGTAGTGACATCATCCTAGAAATGTTCCAAAAAGGTGAATTACAGCCTTTAGTAGAGCAATACAGTCCAGCACCTGAAGCTTAATCCTTGGATTAAACTGATAGATATGAAAAAGCGCTTCCGAAAGAAGCGCTTTTTTTATGGGTGAATAGTGAGGAGGGGGCAGAATTAATCTTCTGCCTGATCCTCAGATTTTTCCAGTTCTTTTGATTCAGCAACCAAGGCCTCAGCTAAGGTATCTGGATCGGTCAGAACTTCCTTTATAGGCGCCTTATCTTTTTTCTTTTTCTTCTTTTTTTTCTTTTTCTTAGGTTCTTCCTCAAACTCGGCACCATCTTCAATGGCTTGCCAGTATTCGAGTTGTTCCATCACAGCAGCAAAGATCGAGTTTTTGCTATAACGGCCTTTCTTGTCCATAGTCCCGACCGGACGTGCCATCAGAATTTCCAAAGCCTGCGCGATATTATCAATGGCATGAATATGGAACTGACCTTCTTCGACTGCAGCAATAACATCTTTACGTAACATCAGATGCTGCATGTTTTGTCGTGGGATAATCACACCCTGCTTACCTGTCAGGCCTTGCAGCTTACAGGCATCGAAGAAACCTTCAATTTTTGCATTAACTCCACCAATCGGTTGCACCTGACCAAGCTGGTTCATGGAACCGGTAATCGCCCAGGACTGGTCAATCGGTAACTGACTAATCGCAGAAATAAGCGCTGAAAGTTCAGCGACTGTCGCGCTGTCACCATCCACCTGACCATAACTCTGTTCGAAAGCCAAAGCGGCAGAGAAGTGCAGGGTCTGTTCGCGGCCAAAATGTGCTTTTAGAAAAGAGGCCATCAATAACACGCCTTTGGCATGTAAAGAACCGCCAAGTTCTACGCTACGTTCGATATCCAGAATATCACCGCCACCCTGATATACAGAAGCAGTTAAGCGTGAAGGTAGACCAAATTCAACATCTGCATAATGAATCACAGACAGCGCATTGATTTGGCCTAAACGATGACCGCGAGTTTCAATCAGTTGAGTGCCACGGGTCAGATCTTGCCAGAATAGCTCACGTAAATAGCCTAAGCGATATTTACGATGATCCAGTGCGGTATTGATATGCTTTTCTGACACCATCTTATCACCCGCTTCGAATGCATGATGATGCGCTTCACGAATCAGGTCGCCCAGCGTTAATGCATGTAGTGACAGGGAACTCTGATCTTCAGCCTGACGGCTTGAGTCGGTCAGCAGGGCAGATAATGCAGAACGGTCAAATGGTAATAATTTATCTGATTGCACATAGTCAGCAATGAGCTGCATATAGGCTTGCTCATTTTCATCATTACGTTGCAAGGTATCGGTAAAATCAGCACGGATTTTAAAGATACTGCCTAGTTCTGGTTCAAGTTCCAGAATTTCATAATAAATTTCTGGCTCTGCCAGCAGCACCACTTTGATATTCAGCGGAATAGAAGCTGGTTCAATGGAAATGCTACCGGTGAGAGTCAGCATATGCTCTAAAGATGAAAGCTTGAGATGCCCAGATTTCAAGGCACGTTTCAAACCTTGCCATGCATAAGGTTGTTCCAGTAACTGTTCAGCTTCAAGCATCAGGAAACCGCCATTGGCATTATGCAAGGAGCCGGGACGGATCAGCGTGAAATCTGTAGTAATGGTGCCATTTTGGGTCAGCTGTTCTACATGACCCAATAGATTATAATGCGTCGGGAAATCTTCAAAAATAACGGGTGCACCGCTATTTGGCTTATGGGTGACGATCACATTGGCCTGAAAGCGCGCTGGTACGCGGCTGAACTGGGCAGGGGTAAAATCGTCTTCTTCCTGTTCCAGTACAATTTCAACATTATTAATAATGTCTTCAGCATATTGCTTCAGATATTGTTCTAGACCTTCGACATGCTTGAATTTAGTCAGCATCTGCTCAACGCGTGGCATGACCACCTGTTTAGCGATATCACGGTTCAATACTTGAACACGGTCACGCGCATCATCTTCCAGATCGCCTAAATGAAGACCTAGGCGTTCCAGTTTCTTGTCCATGTAACGCATGTTTGACGCGATTTCAGCACGATCTTTATTGCTTAAAGCATTCAAATCTTCCTGAGACATTTCCTGTACTTTGTCATCTTTCAGATGAATCGGTACAAAACAATGTTCATCATTGCGAGAAATCAATTTCAGATCGAGTTCTTCACCTTCACGGGTCAATTCGATCAGTGCGAGTTGCTGTTCATCACCCGTTTCCTGACGAATCATTTCAATCCGGTTGTGATAGTTTTCTGTAGTAAAACGGCGCTCCAGCTGTTTTAGAATGGATTGCCAGCTTTGATGCAGCATCGTCTGAAACTTGGGTCCCTGACCAGCTGGAAATTCCAGTGCGATAGGCTGACGAGGATTCTGAAAATTATTGACATAGACCCAGTCATTTGGCGTTTGCATGGTTTTGGCATGTTGCTGCAACAAACGCTTCACCATAGTGCGTTTGCCGAGTCCTGCTGTACCCACCGCAAAGATGTTATAGCCTGAATATGGCAGGGCAATACCAGCTTCAACCGAAGCACGGGCACGGTCCTGGCCTAGAAAATTATTTAAAGGCTTGATTCGCTTGGTCGATGCCGGGATTTTATCCGGATCGGCAATACGCGTCAGTTGTGCCGGTTTCAGGCATGTCTTTTCAAGGGTTGGTGTAATTTCGCTTTGTTCAAAGGCTGAGATAAGTAGGTCGGAGCTGATGTTTTGTTGAGATATAGTTGTATTACTTGAAATTGAAGAATGAATTTGATCGAGTCTCTGAGTCACTGTTGAAAGTCCAAAACGAAATATGACGTGGATAAGGTTTAAGGTATACAGATTTACTTGAAAAATTCAAGCCAACATGTCAGTTTTGCCACAAAATAAAAAATCGGGTATGCGAGAAATATATAAATTTTGTTGAAAGATACGTTATTAAAGGATTGAATAGCAGCAATTGGTTTTCGTGGAAAATAACAAAGCAATGATAACACAAACGACGGGTTGGAAATCCGCATTTACAGCATTTCTGGATCGACGTGCCCTGATCATGCTGTTTCTCGGATTTTCAGCCGGTGTCCCGATTCTTTTGATCTTTTCCAGTTTGTCTTTATGGCTCGGTGAAGCCGGAATCAGTAAAAGTGCGGTGACTTTTTTTAGCTGGGCTGCACTAGGCTATTCATTTAAGTTTGTCTGGGCGCCATTGATTGATGAATTACCTGTCCCATTTCTGACCAAAGCTTTGGGTCGCCGGCGCGCCTGGCTATTGATTGCTCAGATCCTGATTGTAACTGCGATTTCAATTATGGCTTTTTCAGATCCAGCATTGGGGCAGGCACATTTACAGCAGATGGCACTAGGTGCAGTCCTGCTGGGATTCTCGGCTGCAACGCAGGATATTGTCATTGATGCCTATCGTATTGAGCTGGCCGAAACTCAGATGCAGACCGTACTGGCATCGACCTATAATGCGGGTTACCGGATCGGGATGATTGTGGCTGGCGCTGGAGCTCTGTTTCTGGCGGCATATTTAGGCACGGCCAAAGGCAATTATATCTATGATGCCTGGAAATGGACTTATCTGGCGATGGCAGTGGTTATGCTGGTTGGGATTATTACTACACTGGTCATTCGTGAGCCTCAGGTGGATCGGATACGTAAAGATTACCAGCGCAGTGATTATTTCCGTCTGGTTGGCGTGTTTTTTGTGGCTGTTATAAGCTTTGTGCTGAGTTATGTCTATTCCGGTGACTTGGTATCGAGTATCACTGAACAGTGGGCGATTCAGGATACTTTTGCCTTATTCTGTTTTGAGGCTTTACGCTTTATCGGTTCAGGTGCTGTTGCTTTCGGTGTGGGTACGATTCTGGTCAAAGTGGGTGCTGTGAATAAGCAGATGGCATTCGAAACCTGGGTCAATCCCGTAGCAGATTTCTTTGATCGCTATGGCTTAAAGCTGGCTTTGGTGTTGTTATTGTTGATCGGTTTCTATCGGGTCTCCGATATTATTGCCGGTGTGATTTCCAATGTGTTTTATCAGGATCTAAATTTTAGCAAGGAGCAGATTGCTGAAGCTGTGAAAGTGTATGGGGTAATTTTCTCCTTGCTTGGCGGTTTTTTAGGTGGCTTGCTGGCCCAGAAAATGAACATCATGAAACTGATGTTTGTAGGCGCGATTCTGGCCTGTTCAACCAATCTGATTTTTATTGGCTTAGTGAAGTCTGGTGAAAAGCTGGGGCAGGTCGAAGTTCAGGTAGGTCAGCAAACCTTTCGGGCAGATACAGATGAAGTCGGTTACTGGAAACTGAATGTACCCAATACTGCTTTTAAAGAGGCCGAACAGATTCAGGTTCGTGCACATTATCTGAATCATCCGGCAGATGCAGTACAAGTCAACCTGCCTTATCTGCAACAGAATGATTCGAAAGCAGCACAATTACAGCTTCTGCCTGTTACCACAGATAACCTGATCAGTGCCAATGAACAGGAAAATAGCATCGTGGTTCGCGGTCAGTATCTAGGGCCGGATTTAACTGCAGAGCAAAAAATTGTATTGGAGCTGAATGGCGATAAATTCGAAGCCAAGCTGGATGAAGGACGTGTCTTTAGTGCTGCTATTCCTGCCGAAAAACTGATTGCTGCACCTGTGAAGCAAATCAATGCAAGCTTAATGCAGCAAGAGCATCCGATAGTTGCCCAGCAGCATTCATATGCTGTGGACTTGTCGCAGACCCAAGCCAATCCGATGGATATCGATGTTCAGCCAATTATAATTGGAACTGGTGAGAATGTCGAAATTCAGGGTAAAGTGATTAAACCTTATAGTTCATGGTGGCTGTATTTTGCAATTATTGTCGATAATCTGGCTGCAGGTCTCGCAGGTGCAGCCTTTATTGCTTTCCTGTCCAGTCTGACCAGTGTGTCCTTTACCGCTGTTCAGTATGCTATTTTTAGCTCACTCATGACTTTAACCCCTAAGATTTTAGGTGGATATTCAGGTACTATAGTGACCAATATGGGTTATCCGAATTTCTTCCTGATGACCACTTTAATCGGGATTCCAATCCTGATTCTGGTGGTTTGGGTGGCAAAATTACTCGGTGAACACCAACAACAATCTGTAAATAAGGATGATTAATATGCGCATGCTGCATACCATGTTACGTGTAGGCAATCTGGAACAATCACTCAAGTTCTATACTGAGGTTCTTGGTATGACTTTACTTCGTAAGCGAGATTATGAAGAAGGTCGTTTTACCTTGGCTTTTGTAGGTTATGGCGATGAAGAAAATCACACTGTGCTTGAACTGACCCATAACTGGGATACAGAAAGCTATGACCTGGGCAATGGCTACGGTCATATTGCGATTGCGGTAGATGATGCTTATAAAGCCTGTGAAGAAATCAAGGCACGTGGTGGCAATGTTGTTCGTGAAGCTGGCCCAATGAAAGGCGGTGTCACTGTGATTGCATTTGTGGAAGATCCAGACGGTTATAAAATCGAATTGATCCAGCAAGACAATAACGCACGTAATAACTAAGTGTTATAGAGCGAGATATGTGAAATGTATTCATGTATGGATGAAAATATTCCATCAATCTGAATGCATAACATGGACCCGGCATCTGTTAAGATAGCCGGGTATTTTTTATCGAATAATAAAATTTTGAGGGAAGGAAATCAGATGCTTAAACTGCTGGCATTGGACCGCTTTACGATCTTGCTCTTTGTTATGGTGTTACTGGCCAGTGTATTGCCAGTGTCAGGGCAGGCAGCTGAACTCTTTAGCTGGATCACGACAGCAGCCATTGCCATCCTGTTTTTCCTGCATGGTGCCAAGCTTTCGCGTGAAGCTGTAATTGAAGGCTTGATGCACTGGAAATTACACACTTTGGTCTTTGCCTTGACCTTTGCACTCTTTCCAATTTTAGGCTTGCTGGCAAAGCCAATCCTATTGCCAATGCTGGGGCAAGAATTATATTGGGGATTCCTGTTTATGTGCTTCTTGCCATCAACCGTACAGTCTTCCATCGCCTTTACCTCAGTGGCTCAAGGGAATATTGCCGGTGCAATCTGTAGTGCTTCATTTTCCAATATTATCGGGATGTTCATTACACCGATGCTGGTCGCATTCTTTATCCTTGGGAAATCTCAGCATGGCTTTGATCCGACAGCATCGATTCTACAGATTACGCTGCTGTTATTAGTGCCTTTTATTTTAGGTCAGTTACTACGTCCATGGATTTTCCCAAAAATGCAGAAGATGCCCAAGATCGTTAAAGTATTCGATCAGGGCTCAATTCTGATGGTGGTTTATGGGGCATTTAGCAGTGCGGTGGTGGCTGGGCTTTGGCGTGAAGTCAGCTTAAGTACTTTGCTCTTGCTGCTGCTGGCATGTTCGGTTTTATTGACCATTGTGATGCTGTTGTCGCTATTTATTCCACGCTGGTTGGGCTTTAATCGTGCTGACCAGAAAACGGTGTTCTTCTGTGGTTCCAAAAAAACGCTTGCCAGTGGTGTACCGATGGCACAGATTCTGTTTATTGGTCAGCCACTTGGCATAATTGTTTTACCAATTATGATTTTCCATCAAATCCAGCTCATGGCCTGTGGTGTGATTGCGAATCTCTGGGCCAAACAGGCCGTACATACAGAAGAATAATTCGCTTATTGGATTTGTTTGCCGTATAATACCGCCCAACTTGTTGTGCTTAGCTCTGACGGTATCCGTCTCGGTGGGCCAAAAGAATGGTCTGTTGTGGTGTTGATCTGCCTGAATCCTGATTCTGGCCCTTCCTCAATATTTGAGAGTGATCAATTGCGATGACAGCAAAACCTTCTTTCATCTTAATGGAGTAATCGACGATGCGCGCCGATATTCACCCAAAATACGAAAAACTAGTTGCTACTTGTTCATGTGGTAACGTAATCGAAACTCGTTCAGCTGTTGGTAAAGAAACTCTTTACCTAGACGTATGCTCAGCTTGCCACCCATTCTACACTGGTAAGCAAAAGAACGTTGACACTGGCGGCCGTATCGACAAGTTCAAACAACGTTTTGCTGGTATGTCACGTTCTGTTAAACGTTAATACCCAAAATGAAAAAACGGGCTTTATGCCCGTTTTTTTTGTGCCTGCAATTTAGAAAATCATTTCACGTTTCTAGATTGAAAGGCGAGTACAAGACCTTAGTGGTCTTGTACATCAATCAGATGATCCAGTTTTTTCTGGAAATAATCACCCTGAATAAAGCGTGCATCGACGTTCCAGGCATTCGCAAATAAGGTCATGTCATTCAGTTCACGGATCATGATATTCACTGGTTTGATTTCATTGTACGTGGTGATTTTTTCCTGTAACTGTTCAATTTCAGCATCATTGTTCAGCATCTTGGTCAGTTTGCTATCCAGGCTCAGACCATTGATATCAAACTCACGTAGTAGGGTTTCACTATACATTGAGTGACCAAAGTTACGAATCGCAATTCGCGCGCCATGTTCACGTAAAGTACGTAGATATTTCTGCGCATCCTGCTGGTTCATCAGGATATCTTCTTCTGAGAACTGTAAAGTTAAAGGATGTTCGACTTTACTGCGAATAATGGTAATTAGTTTGGAAATAAACTCAGGAAAAGTACGGTCTTTAAATAGTACCGCACGGTTCAGGTTCACGATTAAACGGGCATCCGGATACTGGGTAATGAAGTTGTGCAATTGCTTGCTTGATTCAACCAGAATCCAGCGATCGAGTTTAATAGATAATTCATCATCTTCATTGAGTTCTATCAAGGAAGAAATGTCCTGCCATTTATTTTCAAAGATAAAGCCACTAGTCACCTCATACATATAGAGGTTGGTATCTTCTTTATCATACAGCTGTTGATATTTCAGATGAATTTCACCACGTTCCAGACATTCACGCAGTGCTTTTAATACTGGCGATGTAGTCAGTGGTACAGCACTGACTGCTGGACTGACCGGTATGGACTCAGGCGCTGGAATAACGGGTTCTGAAACCGTGAAGTCAATGCTTGGCATTGAAATCGATTCCTGAGTCGTTGCAGGAATATCCAGAACAAACTCAGAAGTTTTTTGTGCTTGTGGTAAAGGAGTAGAGAAAGCCCGACCGATTAATTCATTACAATGGCTTTCATCACGCAGTTCACCGTCAAGCAGGGTATAACCGATGCGCAGATTGAGCGGATAAGTTTGCTGATTCACTGTAATGAGCTGTGGTTTGGTCAATGAACCTAGTCCAACCAGTTTGGATTCCAGAATGTCTTGCGCATCTGCCTGAATGATCCCCACCAGAACATCATGTTCCAGTTTGAAGAGCGGAATACGAACCTGCTCTTTCAGGAATTTCTTAATTTCATGGAAGTAACCTATGTAGGTCGCCCAGTCACCATTCAGGACTTGCGGCTCATACGCAGCAAAGGAGAAAGTGATCAATGCATTGGCTTTGGCCGGTTCACGATTGAGTTCACGCTTAAGTGACTGTAAGGTATTTGGCTTGTTTGCAACTTTTTCAGAAGAGGCACTTGCCTGAGTAGTCGCTGTATCAATCGTAATTTGTAGTGCATCTTCTTCAGCACTAGATGCCAGAAATTCCAGTTTTAATGGATTGGCAGCAGCCACATTTGGATTCGACGAAGTAATATCAAAACGGCCTAAATCAAACTGGCCCTGAGAAATCTTTTTAAAGCGGGTTTTAAAATCATTCAAATCTTGCGGCTGTAACAGGTCTAAAAGCGGCAGACCGATAATATCATCCTCGCTTTTAAGGCCAAACAGTTTGAGATAATCGGCATTAGCCTGAATATGGATGCCTTCCTGAATGGTTGCGACCGCACGGTTACTGTCTTCTACCAATGATTGTGCCTGGCTTTGTGCAGTTTCCAGTTCTTCAATTAAATGGCGCTGTGCTTGCATCGTACGGCTAAAGGAAAGGGCACGTACCAGATTAAGGAAGAAGCGGCCTGGGTAATCCAGATTCAGAATGTCAAAAATACCTTTACGGATATACTGGGCATATTGTTCAGCCTGATAATCTTCTGGTTTTAACAAAAGAATAGGAAGGTCAGGTTGCTGCGAAAGTTGAACCAGACTTAAGGCCTGTTCATATTTCAGATCATACGCACGACCAAAAATAATCAGGTCCCAGTTAAAGTTTAACTGTTTTTCAAAAGATTGCAGATCATCAAGCAGAACGGCATCGACCTGATATTCATTGCTGGTTAAGAGATCACGGATTTGGTTATATCTAATTTGATTATCATCAATGATCAGTAAACGTGTTTCAGTACGTTTTAACTTTTTAGACAATAATGGATTTCTCACTTCAATGCTTCCCATAAATCGTGATTTCTAGTTTCATTCAATTGCTTATGTATAAAGTTTTCGATGATATCTTCTTCTTGATCATTTAATAATTCATAGTCAAAACGGATAAAACTTTGTGTAATGAGCTGCGCCTTGGTCAGGTAGATTCTGAGTTCTTTTTGGCCAAGTCGTAAATGAATGGTCTGTTTTTCCCTAAACATTTGTGAGCCAGAGACAATAATACTGGTTGAGACCTGATCAAGCTGGGTCATCTGTACCAGAATGGCTGGCTGATAATTGACACTGTGTTTGTCGGTACGGGCATAGACTGCGCAAGGGAACAGTTCCTGTGCGAGAATTTCCAGACCAATTTCCAGACTTTTATCAGCAGACTGTTTGATCCAGCGAATGACACCACCACGCCACTGGCTTTGAGATTTTTCCTGAACCAGAATAAATTCGCCAGTTTTCAGATTGGCAGGTGTGATACCTGACCATTTAATCCGGTAACCATTAACACTGATATCGAGAACTTCAGCGGTATGAATCTGTTTGGCTTCGCGATCGAGCGCCTTGATACTGCTGAATCCGCTTGGAACGGTATTATGCATTGAGCTGATAAAACTGCTTTCGCTCTGGAAACCATAATTACCTTCCAGTTCCAGCGTTTCATTAAAGTTTTTACCCTTAGACAGATAAAAATGCGCCACCGTTAAGCCAAAGCAGATATTGATCTGTGCAGAATATTCATAACGCTCATGACGGCGTTCGACATTATTCGAAAGCAGGTTATAGATATGAAAATGCAGGGCAGGCGTCAGGAACAGCTTTTCATTACGTGACAGATATTGGGCATTTTTGCTTTGAGTGCCGGTCAGGTGTTCCATCAGGTTTTGTGTCGAAATATAGAAGCTCGGCTGGAAATGCTGACCCTGATGAGAATTTAATAAAGGTGGATGATCTTTGCTGGCATCAACCACATAACGTGATAGCGTGGTTTCTTTCGGTAGAATCTGAACCAGTTTCGCCCAGTCTGCACTACATAAATATAAGCCCTGAATTTCAGCAGGACGAATCTGATGAGTATTAAAAATATCTAGTAAGATCAGTCGTGCATAGGCTTGGGCAATATTCTGGATTTCGTGCTGGGTGCCAAGAACCTGATTAATGTTGGTCTGATAGAAATTATTGTCCATCGCACATTCCAGCAACTGATGTGCTGCCAACCACTGGCCAGCGCCAGGTGTGCTATACAGCATATGCTGTTGATAGAGCAGCAGGCTTAACTGTTGCAGACCATAGTAAATGGAAACCATCCGGGCACTTTGCAGACTTTTCTTTTTGCCCAAGGAAAATAGTGAAAACTTTTGATGATTCAGCTGATGATTACAGCGTTTGGCAATATCTATATAGATCTTGGCAAAATAGCTGCGTAACAGCATGGCCAGCTCAATAATCTGGTCATTGCGATCCGTCGTGATCAAACCCTGATTGACGAAATGTTTCTCAAGACTGGCCAAAACATTTTCAAGGGTAGGGTGCAATACCTGAATCAGGTCAAAACGCAAGGTTTCCGCACATTTCAGTTCGGAAATTTCCAGTAAAGCACTGAACAGAGATTTGGATGAATTCCCCAATTGCAGGATTGAAATTCCTGCGACCCATTCCTGCAATGCTTTGGCATTTGTGGGACAAAAACTTAGCTGTTCTATGGTGAGTTCAGCCGTTGTCTGAAAAATGTCTGCAGTATGCTTACTCATCTTTATTATTTAACTCAAAAATGTTGAAACCCCAAAAAGCGGTGTCTTATTCTTCTCACCCGCTATTTCTCGAACTAGTTTAGGAACCAGATACCCCGGTAGGTTCGCTAAAACTTCTGTATAAATCTCATTGATGTGCTCAGCAGGTAAATCAAAATGATGCGCACCTTTTACTTTATCAAGTACATGTAAATAATAGGGCATCACTCCAGCATCAAACAAGCGATAGCTTAAATCAATCAAAACTTGAGCAGAATCATTAACCCCTTTTAATAAAACTGCCTGATTGAGTACCGTGATCTGATGCTGAACCAGCTGATTAAGCTGCTTACAGGTCAGGTCATCCAGCTCTGATGCATGGTTCGAGTGTACCACTAGAATAATACGTAGCCTACTGTTTTTTAACATGCTTAGTAGCTCTTCGTCGATCCGGTTTGGGATCACAATAGGAACTCGTGAATGTATTCTTAAAAATTTGAGATGTGGTACCGATTCTAGTCGTTCAATCCAGGTTTTTAATTTTCGGTTAGATAAGGTCAGTGGATCACCGCCACTCAGAATTACTTCATTAATATCTGGCTGGCTTTCCAGATATTGTTTGATATTAATCCAGTCCTCATTTTTAGGCAGGTTTTCCTGATAGGGGAAATGGCGTCGGAAACAGTAACGACAGTGAACTGCACAGGCACCGGTTAAGGTCAGTAAAAAACGTGACTTATATTTATGTAGAACACCAGGCTGCTGATTGGCTTGTTCTTCACCTAGGGGGTCGGTGACAAATCCCGGATGATCTTCCAGTTCCAGATGATGCGGTAACACTTGTAATAAAAGTGGATCTAAAGGATTGCCTAGCTGCATTCTGGAAGCAAAAGCTCGTGGTACACGTAATTTAAAGGCTTGAGAGGCCAGAAGAGCACCAGATAACAGCTGATCTGGGGAAAGCTGTAAAATCTGTAGTAGTTCCTGTGGATCGGTGATCAGGTCGCTCAGTTGCGATTGCCAATTTGCTTCTTGATATAAATACTGTGTCATGCCGGAAGATCAAAAAAAGATGAAGACGATAGCCAGAAGTGAGCAGTTTAGCAGTTTGTCTAGAGATGGGAATGTGAAAGCTGGCTAAAATTTCTCTAAACACGATCAGTTTGCTATGGTATGCAAAAGCATAGAGACTTTTATATGCTTGGAAGACTGGTTGTGCACCAGTATTGGAATAGCTGATGCTAAGTTAAGCAGTGTCAGCAAGTTAAAACCGATTTTTTCGTTGCGACTTGGTGTATTGCTCATTTAGAATACGCAACATTAAATGAATGTGCATGTGGCAACTCATGTTCGTGTCAGACTTGCTAAATGACATTGCAACAGCCCATAGCATCAATAGCTTAAAGTTAGTAAGTTTGGAGTGAGCCAATCATGGCCTATTATTCTACGAACGATTTCAAGTCTGGCCTGAAGGTTATGCTTGATGGTAACCCATGTTCAATCATGGAAAACGAATACGTTAAACCAGGTAAAGGCCAGGCGTTCAACCGCGTTAAATTACGTAACCTTCGCAGTGGTAAAGTTTTGGAAAAAACTTTTAAATCTGGTGATTCTCTAGAAGCTGCAGACATCGTAGAAGTAGAAATGGAATACTTGTACAACGATGGCGAAATGTGGAACTTCATGGATCCTGTAACTTTCGAACAGATCGCTGCTGATAAAACAGCAATGGGCGATGCTGCAAAATGGTTAAAAGACGATTCAAATGAAAAATGTACTATTATGTTGTGGAATGGCGTACCTTTAACAGTAAGCCCACCAAACTTTGTAGTATTAAAAATTGTTGAAACTGATCCGGGTGTTCGTGGCGATACTTCTGGCGGTGGCGGTAAACCAGCGAAACTTGAAACAGGTGCAGTAGTACGTGTTCCATTATTCGTTCAGCAAGAAGAAAGCGTTCGCGTAGACACCCGTACTGGTGACTATTTAGAACGTGCATAATGGTCGGAAAATAGACTATTATCAAAGGGGATGACTAAAATCGTCCCTTTTTTTATGCCAAAGTCTTAGAGGAATTCGAAAGGAACAAGCGTAAAGTCGCAAGGGAAAACAGCAGTACCTCGAATAAAAAAATCACGCTGATTTATATGCTTCACAAAATGAGGGATTGAATGGAAACTTTACAACAGAAGTCAACCATGACTTCGAAAATCATCTGGCTCCTGGTAGCCATAGTCGGGGCAGTCTCCTTCGGGATACTTGCACTCAGTCGTGGTGAGCATGTGAATGCAGTCTGGCTGGTACTGGCCGCAGCCTGTGTGTATAGCATCGCTTACCGTTTCTACAGTTTATTTATTGCCAATAAAGTTTTTGAACTGAACGCACGCCGTTTAACGCCTGCCCATCGTCTGGGTGATGGTCTGGATTATGTGCCGACCAATAAAAGTGTGTTATTCGGTCACCATTTTGCCGCGATTGCCGGTGCGGGTCCTTTAGTCGGTCCAATCCTTGCAGCACAGATGGGTTACTTGCCGGGCACGATCTGGCTACTGGTCGGTGTGGTACTGGCAGGTGCGGTACAGGACTTCCTGGTATTGTTTATTTCTACTCGTCGTGACGGCCGTTCACTGGGTGAAATGGCGAAACAGGAACTGGGTACCTTTGCCGGTATTATCGTGATGCTCGGTGCGCTGGGTGTGATGATCATCATCCTAGCAGTATTGGCGCTAGTCGTTGTTAAAGCACTGACCAACAGTCCATGGGGCGTATTCAGTATTGCCGCTACGATTCCGATCGCCATCTTCATGGGTATCTACATGCGATTTATCCGTCCGGGTAAAATTGCAGAAGTTTCGATCATTGGTTTCGTATTGATGATGCTTGGCATTATCTATGGTGAAAACGTTGCACAGCATCCCTACTGGGGACAGTTGTTCACTTTAACTGGTACTGAACTGACTTGGGCTTTGATCATTTATGGTTTTATTGCATCGGTATTGCCCGTCTGGTTATTACTTGCACCGCGTGACTATTTATCTACCTTCCTGAAAATTGGTGTGATTGCCGGTCTGGCGATTGGCATTCTGTTCGCGATGCCGGAAATGAAGTTGCCAGCGATTACCAAATTTGTCGATGGTACAGGCCCAGTATTCGCGGGTTCAATGTTCCCATTCCTGTTTATTACCATTGCCTGCGGTGCGATTTCCGGTTTCCACGCACTGGTTTCTTCAGGAACAACACCGAAACTGGTCAACAACGAACGCGATATCCGGATAATCGGCTATGGCGGTATGCTGATGGAATCCTTTGTAGCGATCATGGCTTTGATCTGTGCCGCGATTCTTGATCCAGGTGTGTACTTCGCGATTAACTCACCAGCAGCACTACTAGGTACAACCGTAGATACTGCGGCTGAAGCAGTACGTAATCTTGGTTTTGTGGTAACACCTGAAGCACTGACATTGCTGGCACAGGAAGTAGGTGAAAATTCGATTCTGTCACGTACGGGTGGTGCACCAACTTTCGCGATTGGTATGGCGCATATCATTACCGAAATCTTTAACAGTCGTGAAATGATGGCCTTCTGGTATCACTTTGCAATTCTGTTTGAAGCTTTATTCATTCTGACCGCAGTAGATGCGGGTACTCGTGCTTGTCGCTTCATGGTTCAGGACACAGTTGGTATCGTGATTCCTGCGGTAAAACAATCTCATAACTTCTTCGGTAATATGCTGGGTACAGCCGTTGCTGTTGCGGGTTGGGGCTTCTTCGTTTATCAAGGTGTCGTTGATCCATTAGGCGGTATTAACAGCTTATGGCCACTGTTCGGTATTGGTAACCAGATTCTGGCTGCAATGGCATTGATTCTGGGTACAGTCATCCTGTTCAAGATGAAGAAAGAGAAATATGTGTGGGTAACCATTGTTCCAACCGTATTCCTGTTTATTACTTCAATGACGGCTGGCTGGCAGAAGATTTTCCATGAAAATCCGAAAATCGGTTTCTTGGCACAGGCAGAGCGTTTCAATACGGCAATTGCGAATAATGAAATTCTGGCACCAGCGAAAACCCTGGCTGAAATGCAGACTGTTGCAATGTCGAACCAGATCAACGCAGCACTTTGTGGCTTCTTTATGATTGTGGCGTTTGTAATGCTATTTGCTGCAATTGGCGTAATCCGTCGAGCCCTAGCGAGCCCGGTACCAACAGTAAATGAAGCAGAAGCAGTATATGGCGATCCTGAAGAAATTCAGCCTGCAAAAGGACATTAAGGAGCAGCGCATGAACTTGAAGTTTGCTAAAGGTGGAAAAGCGGTTATCTATAAAATCATCAAGATGACCGTGATGTCACAAAAAGACCTGATCCTGAACCCGAAAAACTGGTCACGGATTGCGACATTGTGGCAGCGTTTACAGCAGAGTTTCCGCCTGATGGTGGGTGTGCCTGATTATCAGACCTATTTGGCGCATATGAAAAAGCACCATCCTGATCTGGAAGCGATGGACCCTAAAACATTTTATCGTCACTGTGTAGATTCTCGTTATCCATCTGCCGGTGGAGAGATGAAGAAGTGTCCATGCTAATGCATGAATAAAATGAGCGCCTTTCGGGGCGCTTTTTTATGGGAAAATTTTAGGATTCAAACAAGATAAAACAAAATCATGATCTATTTTGACATTGGGAATTTAAATTTTTAAAAGTCTCTATCTTTTAGGTATAAGTTCAGATCTCAAAGATTTTTAATAGCTGGTTATTTCTAATAAATATGCCAATCAAAATGCAACTTATCTAAACTTTAATCTTAAAGCTTCAATTAGTTCTTATAGCAAATCTAATCATGTAAAATTCCCAATTTATTCCGTAGAAATAAAGCCGGCAGATGACTG
Source organism: Acinetobacter sp. UBA5984 (assembly GCF_002429925.1). Classification (NCBI taxonomy): domain Bacteria; kingdom Pseudomonadati; phylum Pseudomonadota; class Gammaproteobacteria; order Moraxellales; family Moraxellaceae; genus Acinetobacter; species Acinetobacter sp. UBA5984. The sequence continues at coordinate 10,784 of NZ_DJBE01000073.1, read as the reverse complement.
ATCTTTGGGGAATTTTAAAAAACAGTGTATGTTAATCCTACAGCATGTTTTATTAGGGAAAATATTGTGATCTGGGGCATGAAACAAAAAGAAAAGCTGGATATTGCGCACGATAATGATGAGCTTGAACAGAAGCTGGCTGATTATGCACCCAAGATTCAAAAATTTTTCGAAGAAATTAATGCGATTGTTCTGGATAAACATGCACAGACCAGATTAGCACTATGCTGTCTGATTGCAGGCGGGCATGTTTTGTTTGAAGATTTACCTGGTTTGGGCAAGACAACATTGGCAAGCAGCCTAGCCCATCTCGCAGGACTGAAATTTCAGCGGATCCAGTTTACCAATGACATGCTGGCTAGTGATGTGATTGGTATCAATATGTTTAACCAGAAAGAACATCAGTTCGAGTTTAAACAGGGACCTATTTTTACCCAGATTTTGCTGGCAGATGAAATTAACCGTTCCAGTCCCAAAACTCAGAGTGCCTTGCTGGAAGCGATGGAAGAAGGCTATACCACTGTGGATGGGATACGTTATGCCTTGCCTAAACCATTTTGGGTAATCGCAACCCAAAACCCGTTATTTCAAAGTGGCACTTATGCCTTGCCTGAATCTCAGCTAGACCGTTTTTTAATGCGCCTGTCTTTGGGTTATCCATCCCGTCATGCTGAAAAACTTTTATTACAGCAAGAATCTCGTTTTGCTTTGATCGCTAGCTTGGCACATGTATTTACTGAAAATGAAGTGCTGGAATTACAGCAGTTGACCCAGCAGATTTTTATCAGTGAAACGGTCCAGGAATATATGCTGGATCTTGCGGAAGAAACTCGCAAGAAACGCCAAGGCTTATCAACACGAGGTTTGCTGGCGCTTAAACGTGCAGCACAGGCCAATGCCATCATTCAGCAACGTAGCTTTGTAACTCCAGACGATGTGCAAGCCGTTTTTGTGGCAGTCGCCGCCCATCGTCTGGGACTGAGCGATGCAGAAACATTAAATGTGATGCAACAGGTTGCAGTCAGTTAAAGGAGTCCGCTCTTGGATAAAACCTGGCAAAACTGGCTGGCGAAACGTTTTCAATTTTCACAGCAAAAACAGCTTTCCCAAAAGGATGTACTGGTCTTTATTTATCAGCAGGGTTATCTATATCTGGTTCTGATTTTTATCACCTTTATTGCTGGCGTGAATTATGCCAATAACCTGATCTTAGGTTTCTGCTTTCTGATCAGTGCAGTGCTATGTGTCAGCTTCTATCTGACCTTTAAACAGTTGCATGATCTGGATATTGAAATGGTTGCTGAAGACGTCGGACAGGTGGGTGATGCACTCAATTTGCATTTTTATTTTCAGCAAGCCACAGCCCGGCCGCGTTATCTGTATATTAAGGCCGGCAATCAGCTGGAGAAAGTTTATCTGACTGAACAAAAGCAGCATTGGGTGCTGCCATTTTATGCAGAACGTCGCGGTAAATTTGAGTATCCGGTGATTCAGATCTATTCAGTCTATCCTTTTGGTCTGGTTCGAGCATGGACCTACCTTTATCATCATCAGTTTGCCTGGGTGGCACCCAAAGCCCAAAATAACACTTCGGAAAACAAGATTTATCAAAATAGCTTTGAACCGGATATGGATGAGTTCCGTGAATTACGAAATTATCAATCTGGAGACTCATTGCAGGCGGTTTCCTGGAAACAGTTTGCACGTGGGCAAGGCTTATATGTCAAAGTCTTTGAACAGTATCAGGATGAACATAGCATTGAGATTCATTATGAACATATGCCTAGCCAGTCGCATGAGGAGAAACTGGGCTTGATGATGGGACTGATTGAGCAATGTGAGCAGCAGCAATGTGCATATGCGTTACATTTACCACAGGTAGAATTGCCGCAGGGAGCAGGTGAAGAACAGTTACGTAAGGCTAAACAATTATTGGCTCAGGCATAACGGGTGAATCTATGATTGATGGAAAAATCCGAATTTCGATCGTCTTGACCCTAGGCTTGATCATCCTTGCCCAAGTAGCTTTCATCCCGGTGCTGCTCAGTATTATCTTTGTCATTAGCCTACTGTGTATCTGGATTTTTCTTAAACGGCAAAAGCCATTTCCTAAAATAGGGACTTTTCTACTCACTGGTTTGGCATTAGGTAGTATTTATCTCAGCCACCAAAGTTTTATTGGAGTGGAGGCAGGTGTTGCAGTTCTTTCCACTTTTTTATTTGCCAAATCACTGGAAACGAAAAACCGGCGGGATCTGATTATCCTGTTTAATTTTGCGCTTTTTGTTGCGGCCAGTTCATTTCTATATAGCCAGTCTTTTGGTATGGCTGTTGTGATTATTCTATGCTTGTTGAGCTGTCTAATTGGTTTATACCGGATTCAGACCAGTGAGTTTCAGCAGAGTCAGCAATCACCACGTATAGCCTTGCAGCAAGATGCCAAATATGTTGGCAGCTTTGTGCTTTATGCTCTGCCGTTTTTTATTTTGTTATTCATCTTCTTTCCGCGTTTGCCACCGCTTTGGCATATCCCGATTCCAGAAAATAAAGGCGTGACCGGGATCGGTGATAGTATGTCACCGGGAGATATTGCTGAATTATCTCAATCTAATGCTTTGGCTTTCCGGATTATTGGTAATGTTAGTAAACTGCCGCCACGTTCAGAGTTGTATTGGCGGGCATTGGTGCTAGATGAGTATGATGGACAACGCTGGACCAGTAGCTTTATTAATCAGCAGCCTTTAATCCGTCAGCCTGGAGAAGTTGTTCCAGTATCCCCATCAGGGTGGAATTACCAATATCTGGCTGCTGATCCTTCTGTGTTCTGGGTGATGGGGCTGGAAAAATCGATGCCTTTGGAACGCCGTTATTATAATCGTCAGGATTGGAGTATCGTACCAAGGCGTTTGACCCAAAGGGTAGAACCGATTCATCTGCAATGGCTAGGTAGTCAAAATACTGAAAGTATTTTACCGGAGCAATTTGTTCAGCGACTGAATACCCAGACTCAAATCCATTTGGATACTCAGGCACAACAGTTGGCACAGCGTTTATATCTACAAAGTGGGGAGGATCCGCGACGTTATATCCGAACAGTCTTGAACTGGTACCAGCAAAATCATTTTGTATATACCCTGAAACCAGGTGTACTCGGCAAAAACCGGATTGATGAATTTCTGTTTAAATCCCGGCAGGGTTTTTGTGAACACTATGCTTCCAGTTTTGTGATGCTTATGCGATATGTGGGAATTCCGGCACGTGTGGTCACAGGTTATCAAGGTGGACAATTGGCACCCGATGGGAAAAGTTGGGAGGTTCGTCAGTTGGATGCTCATGCCTGGACAGAAGTCTGGATTGACCAAAGATGGCAGCGTTTTGATCCTACCGCAATGGTAGCTCCGCAACGTATTGATGATGGGATGCAAAACTTAATCTCGCAAGATGAGCGAGTATGGGCAAGTCATTCTGGTTGGACATCACAGCGTAATGTATGGCTGACCAAACTAAGAGTCTGGAGTGATTATGCAAGTTACCAATGGCAAAGTAAGGTCGTGGGCTATAATGCAGAATCTCAACAAGGCTGGTTAGCGAAGCTAGGTCTAAGTTCAGTTTATTCCAGTGTGATCATTCTCATATCCGGTATTGGCATACTCATATTGCTTTATATTCTAAAAATCTACCTTAAAGCTCGACAATTACAGTCACCCTTTGATTACTCCATTCAGCAATTTAATCAGACTTTAAAAAAAGATTTAAAAAGACAACCTGCAGAGACTTTTCACCAATGGATGTTAAGGCTATCTCAGCAAGTTCAGGATAAAGATCAGTCTGTATTTTTTGAAGCAATCAGACTATTTGAAAAATCAATTTATTCTGGTAGGGAATTCTCAGACCAAGATCTGAAACAATTCAAAGATTTGCTTAAAACTTGTACGTATATATTGAAAATTAAATGAAAAGGCTTGTCTTAGGATCGAAAAATTTATAATATGCCAAGCATTCTAGGTGTATAGCTCAGTTGGTTAGAGCGCTACGTTGACATCGTAGAGGTCTCCAGTTCGAGTCTGGATATACCTACCAAGATTCAAAACTAATGTTATAAGGGTTTTAAGCGAAAACAGTAGCTTAAAACCCTTTTTTTATGCCTATAGTAAAAAAGTACCTTTATCCGCATTATCTTTAAAATTACTGCTTTTTACCGATTATAAGGCTTAAATTACGTCATGAAACTATTTAAGTTAAGCTAAGAAAAAGCAAAAGACAGGGCTTCCAAATATTCATTTTTATGACACGCGACATGAAGCACTCAACCCTTTGTGAATAATTAGAAATTATCGATTGATGTGCTGGCCCTGATCACTGGGCGTATATCAAGGTGCTTGTAAATACTTACTACATCCGGGATCGAAGATTTTGCTAACATGTTAGAGGCAGCATACGAAAAGCCTTATTCAGTTAATGGGGTAGGGTAACTATGTGGGTAGTGAGGCTGAGGATTTGTGTGTGATACGAGATTGTTAATCTTCAGTTATTGTAAAGTGATGAATTATTAGGTCAGTATTATTTGTATCATATATTATAGAAACTAATACATCATATATAGCAGTTAGCTCATCTAGGCTATTGAAAGCGCTCTTTCTATTTATACGCTTATACATATCAAAAGTATTTTTTTGAACTTCTTCAGCATGGTTAATTTTTTCTTTAGTGGGTGTAATTAACTTTCGAATATCACCTTCTATTACTTCGCTATTCTGATCGAGTGATTTGATAGACCCTTACGACAATTCTAATATTTTTTGTAAGTTATTTATTTTTAATACGTTTTATCCAAAGCTATGAGTAACATATTAAGGCATTGTATTTTTAATTCAAATTTTCTTTGTTCATCTGCACGATCTTCCTATTTTTTTTGCAATTTTTATCTGTTCAATTATTTGTCTATAATCAAAAATTGCAGACTTAGCGCTAATATGCCTATCAGAATCTGAATCTGTCCTGAATTGCTCTTAGCCCCTGTCGAAAAACTAACTAAATAATTCAGCATAAAATAGACTTCTTGCGTTAGTCANNACTTTCGCAAGAGGTCTAATAAGTCCTTATTGTAAGTTAATCAGCATTCTACCCAAATTTAATTAGAAGATTCTTATTAATTAAACCAACGTACTGGCATCATCTAAAGCCTATTAAACCAATAAAACCAATTTTTTATTTGAATTACGGTTGATACATTTCCAGTGTTTGTAAAGGTAATTAAAAAAATGCACATAATTTAAACTGAAGAAAGAGTAGAAAGGTGACTATTATTTAGGTTGTCTTAAGCCTTCAGGATCAACTATCAATTTATCAGGTGCAGATCATAAATTTCGATAGGAAAGCACAGATCTGTTTCAATTCGCTTTTTAACCCATACTTATGGAAATTACGGTCATTGATAATTTATTTTCATGATACCCAACATGTAGATAAAAATTGATGGCAAAAAACTGAATTAAGCACACTTTAAGTTTATAGGTGAATTTGTTTGATTTTTAATTTAAGTAATTGAATTGTAATGCTTAAATTATAGTTTTTGGTAAAATTAAGCAAAATTCGCAAATTAACCTTCTAATGCAAAAATCACATGGTTTGGCAATGTGCCAATTCGAAAAAAGGTTCATTTTCACGTAGAATACTGCTGTCGGTGAATCACACTGACGATCTATACGAATTTTTTAGGCAAAGTTGAATATGTATTGATATTCCTTTGACTGAGGTGCAACCAGCACCACTACTTTCAAAGTTTATTTAAGTAACCGGTTCGCTGAAATTAGGCCAAAAGCCTGATGATCAGAAACTCAATCCAAAGCAAGGGGCTATATATGGCTGGTGGAAAGTCAACAATCATTTACACACTGACCGACGAGGCGCCATTATTGGCGACTTACTCTCTACTGCCGATCATTGAGACCTTTACTAAGCCGGCGGGCGTTGAGATTGTTAAGACAGACATCTCTGTAGCCGCACGCGTACTTGCAGAATTCGCAGACTATCTAAGCGATGAGCAGAAAGTTTCAGATAACCTGGCAGAATTAGGTCGTCTTACCCAAGATCCAGATACTAATATCATTAAACTCCCTAATATTAGTGCATCTGTTGCTCAGTTGACGTCATGTATTAAAGAACTTCAGTCTAAGGGCTATGCACTGCCTGACTATCCAGAAAACCCGACTACTGAAGAAGAAAAAGCAATTAAAGCGCGTTATAGCAAGTGCTTAGGTTCAGCAGTGAACCCGGTACTTCGTGAAGGTAACTCTGACCGTCGTGCGCCGACAGCAGTGAAAAACTACGCGAAAAAACACCCACATTCTATGGGTGAATGGAAACCTTGGTCACAAACTCACGTTTCACACATGCAAGAAGGCGACTTCTACCATGGTGAAAAGTCTATGACTTTAGACCGTGCGCGTAATGTGAAAATGGAACTGATTACCAAGTCTGGTGAAACTATCGTTCTTAAGCCAAAAGTTGCGCTTCAAGATGGCGAAATCATCGACTCAATGTTCATGAGCAAAAAAGCACTTTGCGACTTCTATGAAAAAGAATTAGAAGATTGTAAAGAAGCTGGCATTCTGTTCTCTTTACACGTTAAAGCGACCATGATGAAAGTGTCACACCCGATCGTATTCGGTCACTGTGTGCGTATTTACTACAAAGATGCATTTGAGAAACACGGTAAACTGTTCGACGAGCTAGGCATTAACGTAAATAACGGTATGGCTGGTCTTTACGAAAAAATCGAATCTTTACCGACTTCTTTACGTGAAGAAATCATTGAAGATCTTCACGCATGTCAAGAACACCGTCCAGCACTTGCGATGGTTGATTCAGCAAAAGGTATTACTAACTTCCATTCTCCAAACGACGTGATTGTAGATGCTTCTATGCCTGCAATGATCCGTACTGGCGGTAAAATGTGGGGTGCTGATGGTAAACCTTACGACTGTAAAGCAGTCATGCCTGAATCTACTTTCGCACGTATTTACCAGGAAATGATCAACTTCTGTAAATGGAATGGTAACTTCGACCCACGTACTATGGGTACAGTTCCTAACGTTGGTCTGATGGCTCAAAAAGCTGAAGAATACGGTTCTCACGACAAGACTTTCGAAATTCCAGAAGCTGGTGTTGCGAACATCACTGACCTTGAAACAGGTGAAGTGTTGATGTCTCAAAACGTGGAAGAAGGCGATATCTGGCGTATGTGCCAGGTGAAAGACGCACCGATCCGCGACTGGGTGAAACTGGCTGTGACTCGTGCACGTAACTCTGGCATGCCTGCTATCTTCTGGCTTGACCCGTACCGTCCACACGAAAACGAACTGATCAAAAAAGTTCAAACATACCTGAAAGACCACGATACAGAAGGTTTAGACATCCAAATCATGTCTCAAGTACGTGCGATGCGTTACACACTTGAACGTGTTGCTCGCGGTCTGGATACTATTTCTGTAACTGGTAACATCCTGCGTGACTACCTGACTGACTTGTTCCCAATCATGGAGCTTGGTACTTCTGCGAAAATGCTGTCTATCGTGCCTTTAATGGCAGGTGGCGGTATGTACGAAACTGGTGCTGGTGGTTCTGCGCCTAAACACGTACAACAGTTGGTAGAAGAAAACCACTTACGTTGGGATTCTCTAGGGGAGTTCTTGGCATTGGCTGTTTCTCTGGAAGAAATGGGCATTAAAGAAAACAATGCACGTGCGAAACTGCTTGCGAAAACACTGGATGCTGCGACTGGTAAATTGCTTGACAATGACAAGTCTCCCTCACGTCGTACTGGCGAGCTAGACAACCGTGGCAGCCACTTCTACCTAGCTAAATTCTGGGCTGAAGAACTTGTAGCGCAAGACGAAGATGCAGAATTGAAAGCGAAATTTGCACCGATCGCTCAATCTCTTGCTGAAAATGAAGAGAAGATCGTAAGCGAATTGAATGCAGTTCAAGGCCAATCTGTAGATATCGGTGGTTACTATGCGGTTGATCCTGCGAAAGTAAATGCTGTAATGCGTCCAAGTGCTACATTGAACCAAATCATTGAGTCACTAAACGCTTAATCAGGCTGTACTAGCTTTAAAGCTCGTAAAGTGAATAAAACCGGTGCTTAGGCGCCGGTTTTTTATTGTTTTTAGATATACATTTAGATAAGAAATGAAGAAAAGACATTCCAGTTAAGTTTCTGATATATTGTCATTTGATTGAATAATCGAAATGATTAAAAAATAATTCTGAACTTGTTATATTGATTTAAAGTATAAACGCTATATTAAAAAAGGTTTTATTGACCTGGGTAGGGTAGAGCCATGAGTAATCAGATATTCATACAGCAGACTTTTGATGGTCCGGTGGATATTATTGGCGATATTCATGGTGAGATCGACGCGCTACAACAATTGTTAGAAGTATTGGGCTACGATCTGCAAGGTCGTCATTCTGAACAGCGTAAACTGATTTTTGTCGGGGATCTGTGTGATCGTGGACCAGACAGTATCGCTGTCATCAGACAGGTTAAAACCTTAATAGAAAATGGCAATGCGCAATGCATTCTAGGTAATCATGAAATCAACTTGTTAACCGATACGCTACGGGAAGGCAATGGCTGGTTTTTTGGTTCACCGCATCAGGATGATCTCAAAACTTTTGATTCAGTTCAGGCTTCAATTCAGGATCGTGCATGGATTCTAGAATTTCTAAACAGCCTGCCTTTGGCTCTAGATGCACCCCATTTAAGAATTGTGCATGCTTGCTGGGATACGCAGGCAATTCAACAATTGAAATCTGTTCCTTTTAATTCAATCAGACAGGCTTATGATTATTTTGTCCTGAAAAATGAGCTTGAGTTGCAGACGTTAGGCTTTGATGAATATATCCAGAGTGAACAGCAGCAATACCAAGGACAATTCAAGGATCCAGCAGCTAGCATTCCCTTATTAAAATATATCGCTGAGAAAGAGTTACGCGACCAGATGCAAAATCCGATTCGTACCTTAAGCTCAGGCGCAGAGAAAATTGCGCAACGTCCAGTCTATGCAGGGGGACGCTGGCGCATGATTGATCGTTTGCCATGGTGGGAGTGTTATACAGATACGATACCTGTCGTGATTGGCCATTATTGGCGAAACTTTAGAACCACCGAAGAAAAATCCGGTCTGTTTAAGCATATTGATGCCCTGCAATGGTTTGGACAGCAGCAGAATGTATTCTGTGTGGACTATTCAGTAGGCAGGCGTTATCGTGACCGACAGCAACAGGCTGAGTATGCTCATCATCTTGGGGCTTTAAGACTGCCTGAAAATCTGGTGATTTTTGAAGATGACCAGCAGTATTTCACTCAAAAAATGACGTAAAAAAAGCAGCCACGAAGACTGCTTTTTTAATGAAATTAGCGGATCATTCCACTTCTACAATTTCAAAATCGTGGGTGATTTCGACACCACCATCAGACAGCATTTTGCTGGCAGAGCAGTATTTCTCAGCAGAAAGCTCTACCGCTTTAGCGACTTGTTTCTCTTTGATGCCTTTACCGCTGACCACAAAGTGTAGATGGATTTTGGTAAATACTGCAGGAATTGTATCGGCGCGTTCTGCTTTTAATTCACAGCGAACATCAGTAATTTCCTGACGTGCTTTCTTTAAAATTGTCACAATGTCAAAAGAAGCACAACCGCCCAGACCGGTTAAAATCAGTTCCATTGGGCGAGGACCACGGTTTTCACCGCCATATTCAGGTGAACCATCCATGATGATACTGTGACCACTTTGAGTTTTTGCTTCAAAAGCAACATTCTCTAGCCAATGAACACTCGTTTGCATTGCAACTACCTAAAAAAAGCTATAAATTTACGAAGTAACTGTACACTAACATAAATTGGGTTGATAAGGAATTTCAATCCCACTGTGTGACAAGTTCACATTAGGTCTTGTGCGATCTATAAATTATCCATATTCGGAACTGTAAGCATGACTTCAAACTTTTCACAATTAAGCACAGACGCACTTTCGCCGGGGCAACTACCTGTATCAGTGAAAGCGTTATTAAAACGTGCATATATCAATCGCTATCCAAAACGTACCACGATCGTGGATGCAGGGTCAGAATCTAAATCTCTGTATTTAATTCTGAAGGGGTCTGTGTCTATCATTCTTCGTGAAGATGATGAACGTGAGATTGTGGTAGCTTATTTAAATGCGGGAGACTTCTTTGGGGAAATGGGTCTTTTCGAAGCAAATCCACAGCGTACTGCGGAAGTGCGTACTCGTGATGTCTGTGAAATTGCTGAAATTACCTATGAAAACTTTCATGAAATTAGCAAACAATATCCAGACCTTAGCTATGCAGTTTTTGCCCAGCTGGTTCGCCGTCTGAAAAATACCACACGTAAAGTGACTGACCTGGCATTTATTGATGTATCTGGTCGTATTGCGCGTTGTCTGATTGACCTGTCATCTCAGCCAGAAGCGATGATCTTGCCAAATGGTCGTCAAATCCGTATTACCCGTCAGGAAATCGGCCGTATTGTAGGCTGTTCACGTGAAATGGTCGGTCGTGTTCTAAAAACTCTAGAAGAACAGGGCATGATTGAAACCGATGGTAAGGCGATTCTGATTTTTGATGCATCGCTGGAAGAACCTGAAGCACTGGGTGCTGGCGAGTTCGAAGACGAATAAGCCAAAAGCACGATAAAAAGCAAATCTTCGGGTTTGCTTTTTTTATTCCTGTTTATGTCCCGTCCTGAAATAAG
>NZ_DJBE01000074.1:0-40699 GCF_002429925.1 Acinetobacter sp. UBA5984 | reverse complement strand
TCCGTCAATGCGTAAGTCCTATGATTTTTAATTAGAACCAGTCACTTTGCATATTTAGACAGGTGTCATCGAAGTTCATCAGTAATTTAGCCTGATGTTCAATTTCAGGCAGTTCCCACTGAATAAAATATTGAGCTGCCTGAATTTTACCTGCCAGAAAAGCTTTATCTTCCTGTTGAGAAGATGTGCCAAATTTAAGTTGAGCCTGATTAGCCATTTCCAGCCACAACCACGCAATAATAGTTTTGCCCATCATATCCAGATATAGGCCAGAATTGGCCAAAGCTTCACTAACGTTGCCTTGATGCAGAGCCTGACCTAAAACCTGAGTGGTCTTTTGCACAGTGGCAAGATGCTGTTTATAGACATCTGCCAGTTCTGTTAACTTACTATCCTGAATCTCAAATAAGGTTTTCTGGATGCGTTGCATGAGCAGAGTCAGGCCTTTGCCATTGTGCTGCCAGAGTTTACGGCCTAATAGATCCAGAGACTGAATCCCATAAGTGCCTTCATGAATCGGATTAAGGCGGTTATCACGATAGCATTGCTCAACCGGATATTCACGCGTATAGCCCGCACCACCCAAGACCTGAATCGCCAGATCATTGGCTTTAGGACCATAGGCAGAAGGGAAGGACTTGACCACGGGTGTAATGAGATCCAGCAAAATAGCACTATCTTCATCTTGTACAGCCTGATGTTCATCAATTAAGCGGGCTGCAAATAAGCACAGCGCCAAAGCACCTTCAACATAAGACTTTTGTGCTAATAACATGCGTTTGACATCAGTATGCTCAATGATATTCACGGGCTTGGCATCAGGTGTTTTTTCATGAACCAGCCGGCCTTGAGGACGGTTTTTGGCATAGTTCAGAGATTCCAGATAACCACGATAACCAATCATGGCTGCACCGAGACCAACACCGACACGTGCTTCATTCATCATCTTGAACATGTATTTTAAGCCATGCCCCGCTTCACCAATTAAATAGCCTAAGCAATTGTCATTTTCCCCAAAGCTTAGCACTGTTGAAGTAGTGCCGCGATAGCCCATTTTGTGTAGCAGGCCAGCCAGCTGGACATCATTGGATTCACCTAAAGTGCCATCTGTATTGGTTTTGAGTTTCGGCACGATGAATAGGGAAATACCTTTTACGCCTTGTGGTGCATCTTGGATACGAGCCAGAACCAGATGCACAATATTTTCAGTAATGTCCTGATCACCACCAGAAATAAACATTTTTTGGCCTTTAATTTTATAGCTTCCATCTGCCTGAGAAATCGCTTTAGTGGTCAGATCTCCCAAAGAGGAACCTACATTCGGCTCGGTCATCGCCATAGTCCCGGCAAAGCGGCCACTGAGCATATGCGGCAAGAACATTTGTTTTTGTTCTGAAGAAGCAAAGGCCTGAATCAGATTTGCTGCAGCGGCTGTCAGAAAAGAGTAGGCAACAGTCGAAGGATTCGCCGACATAAAATAGGCATTGCAGGCCATATTCACCAAAGTCGGCAATTGCATGCCGCCGTCTGCGTAATCATGCTGGGCGCAGAGTAGACCAGCATCAGCAAATTGTTGCCATGCTATTTTCACTTCATCAATAGTCTTCACCTGTTTGCCATCAAAGCTCGGTTCGTGGTGATCAGCCTTGGCATTATGCGGCGCAAAATAATCGGTCGCGATGCCTTTTGCCGTTTCCAGAATGCTATCAAAGGTATTTTTGTCATGATCCTGATAACGTTCCAGGTCAGTTAAGGCTTCGAGTTTGAAAACATCATAAAGCAGAAAATTGAGGTCTTTATCATTAATCAGCTGAGTCACAGTACGATCCTGAATGTGTAATCCTTGAGATAGCATCAAGACTAGCAGTTGCATTTATCAAGGAGGATTGTCAATAATGACATGAATCGGGTGAAAAACGACAAATAGAAAAATATGCAACAGGTAGTGATTTTAGGCTTTGATGGTGCTTTGGCTTCAGCAATTACAGGTGTCGTCGATTTATTTGCTATGGCTGGCGTGAGCTGGAACCGGATTCAGCAGCAGGATGTGCAACGCCTGTTTAAAGTCAGGATCGCAAGTCCAGATGGACAGCCAATTCGTTGTATTAATGGTCTGGAATTGCAAGCTCATTGTGCGTATAAAGAGATTCAAACAGCAGATATTCTGGTAGTGCCGACCATTGCCGCACCTATTCAAGAGGTACTGGATGAAAATCCAGGCCTGATTCAGTTTTTAACTTCCGCTCATGCACAATCCACCTTAATCGCTGGAAACTGCACCGGGAATTTCTTTCTGGCAGAAGCCGGCATATTAGATGGACGTGTGGCGACAACGCATTGGGGATTTCAGGACATGTTTCGTGCCCGTTATCCTCAGGTCAAACTCAATGCCGATCTGATGATTAGCCGGGATCAGAATATTTACTGTGCAGGTGGAGGCTTGGCCTGGTTTGACTTAGGCTTGCATCTGATTGAACGTTTCTATGGTTTTGAAGTTGCCATGCAATCTGCCAAATCCTTTGTGATTGATTATCGACGCGATAGCCAACTCTCTTATTCATTAATGAAGATTGGTCAACCTCATCATGATGAACTGGTGCAAAAAGTTCAGGACTGGTTAGAGCAGCATTTTCATGAAGAATTCACTTTGAATGCACTGGCAGAACGTTTTAATGTTACCACTCGTACTTTAATCCGGCATTTTAAGCAGGCGCTAAATATTGCACCGAACCAGTATCTACAAGCCATTCGCATTGAAGCAGCACGCAAACGGCTTGAGGAAACTGATCAGGCAATAGATCTGATTATGCAAAATGTCGGCTATCAGGATCCAAGCTCATTTCGGCGTTTATTTTATAAAAAAACAGGGTTAACACCCTTAGAATATCGCCGTCGTTTTAGCCGACGTTTCTAGATTTTGATAAAAAGAGAGATTCGAAAATCTCTCTTGATATAATACATATTAGCTAAAGATGTCTTTACGTAGATAATGCGTATAAATGGTTGAAGTGATACTTTGCAGGAAGCCTGTAAACATAATCCAGTAAATAAAAACTTCACGTTCTAACCATTTTAGTCCGAAGCCTTTAAATCCGATGATGATCAAAAAGGCTGAACTAATCCCCAAAAATAAGTTGAGATATAAAAAACGGGCTTGATGCCCGTTTAAAAAAGTATTGAATCAACTCGTTTAAGCTTTAACTGAGGTCGATTTAACCTTGCGGCCATGCAGCAGGTAATACCAGATTAGACAGCTAAAGGTAAGCAATGCAGAGAACAGATAAAGCTGACGATAACCCACCTGATCCAGCAGCATGCCGAGGAAATAAGGGCCGAAACCAAGACCTGCATCCAGTGCAATAAAGAAGGTTGAGGTGGCGAGACCCATCCGTTGCAAGGTGGTACTTTTCACAGCAATGGTTTGACACACGGACTGGATATTCCCGAAACCAAAACCTAATAACGCGGCACTCGCCAGTAACATCACAGAGTTTTGTGNNGCAATCGGCAAGGCATTGGGCTCTACATATTGAGCGAGTTTACTGGCAGATTGTGGAACAGAGGAAGTTGATGTACCACTCGCTTTAAGGCGCGGCGGCTGGATAAACAGACCGCAGATCAGGCAGCTGAGCGCAACGATAGTGGTGAAGATAAAAATCACCTGATAATTAAAATTCGTCATCAGCCAGATCCCGACAAAAGGACCAATCGCTGTACCAAGCGTACTGCTCATACTGAAATAACCGATACCTTCACCACGTCGTGTTGCCGGAATGGTTTGCGCAATTACTGTGCCGAGTACGGTAGAGGCCATACCCATCATAAAGCCGTGGATCAGACGAATACCCAATAACACTTCTAGTTTGGCCGGAATCATATAAAGTCCGGAAAATAGCAAAAAGCCAGTCAGGCCAATCACCAGAGTATTTTTCAGCCCTAGACGATTCAGTAATTTCCCAATAAATAAGCGTCCAATTAACGTTCCGACAATAAACAGACCGGATACCAGACCGGCTTGTGCAGTCGATGCTCCCAGTTCAGCGACCGAGAAACCGACAATCACAATCACCAGCAGGTAAAACACCAGAACAAGCTGGAAATTAACCAGACTGACCAGGACGAAATTAGGGGTCCATAAGCGGGCTTGATCTTGGCTCATTGTGGCGTTTCCTGAGATGAAGGGTGTAATTGCTGAATCAGTTGAACCAAAGTATTTTTACTGCTTTGCAGATCATCTGCGTCAATCTGTTGCAGTAACTGATCTTCAAAAGCATCAATCTGTTTAGAACACAGGTTAAAGGTTTTAACCCCTTGCTCGCTGAGTTTAAATACCTTTTGACGTTTATCTTCGGTTTCGATCTGGCAGATTAAGTCGAGTTCACTTAAATGCTGGATACGTTTGGTTATGCTTGGTTTTGAAACATTTAAATAGCTTGAAATATCAACCAGTGTGCATTGCTGTTGGGATTGAATGGTATAGAGCACTTGCCATAAGGAATAATTAAGTTGGGAGGATAATAAAATAGTATTGATTTCATCACTCATGAGTCGTGCGCAACGCAGCAACAGTGAACGAAATCTGGAAGAGGGTTGAAACATATAGTTAACCTGGCTAACTAAATTGTGCCTAATTTACGCCTCTTTATTCAATTAGACAAGAGGGAAATTTTGAAAATTTTTGCATGGTTAACGTCTTTTTGACTAAGTTATTACAAGTCTTTAACTTGATTAAAAAATAATCAACAAAAGACTACATACTTTTAAGAATGATTCAGCCTAAGCTACCTAAGCACTAGAAAAATCCATCACTTAATAACTGAAGGGCAGATATGCCACATAACACTGCATAGGTGAAGTTTATGACTCTGGGTTTAACTGCATTAGAGTTAGCACGCATACAGTTCGCCTTTACTGTATCTTTTCATATTATCTTTCCTGCAATTTCAATCGGATTAGCAAGTTTTTTGGCTATTCTGGAATGGCGCTGGTTAAAGACTAAAAATCCGATTTTTCAGGATCTGTTCAAGTTTTGGGTCAAAATTTTCGCCGTCGCATTTGGTATGGGCGTCGTATCCGGTGTGGTAATGAGCTATCAGTTCGGAACTAACTGGAGTGAGTTTTCCCGGGTCGCTGGAAGTGTGACCGGACCCTTGCTGGCTTATGAAGTTTTAACTGCGTTCTTTTTAGAAGCCGGATTCCTGGGCATCATGCTCTTTGGCTGGAATCGGGTTGGCCCACGAGCACACTTTTTCTCCACTTTAATGGTCGCAGTCGGCACCTGTATTTCCATGTTCTGGATTTTATCTTCCAATAGCTGGATGCAGACCCCACAAGGTTTTGCGATTGAAAACGGCCTGATCGTCCCGCAGGACTGGGTAGCGATCGTATTTAACCCGTCTTTTCCTTATCGTCTGGCCCATATGGCGATGGCCGCCTTTCTGGTCTCGGCCTTACTTGTAGCTTCAACAGCGGCATGGCATCTGATCAAGGGTCGTCGCGATCCTTTAGTTAAAACTTCATTTTCCATGGCCATGTGGCTGATTCTGGCACTTGCACCTTTACAGATTTTTGTGGGGGATATGCATGGTCTGAATACACTTGAACATCAGCCAGCCAAACTGGCCGCGATGGAAGGCCATTGGGAAACCAATCATGATGAAGGAATGCCTTTATACCTTTTTGGGATTCCAGACATGCAAGCGGAAGAAACCAAATATGCAATTGGTATTCCTAAATTG
Organism: Acinetobacter sp. UBA5984; assembly: GCF_002429925.1. Classification (NCBI taxonomy): domain Bacteria; kingdom Pseudomonadati; phylum Pseudomonadota; class Gammaproteobacteria; order Moraxellales; family Moraxellaceae; genus Acinetobacter; species Acinetobacter sp. UBA5984. Next base: position 34,961 of record NZ_DJBE01000074.1, on the reverse strand, counting down.
GGTAGCCTGATTCTGACGCACTCTATGGATGGAAAAGTCACGGGGCTTAAAGATTTTGCGCCTGAAGATCGACCCAATTCACTGGTCGTGTTCTGGAGTTTCCGGATTATGGTCGGGATGGGTATGTTGATGCTCTTGCTTGCATTATGGGGGCTATGGTCACGTACCCGAGGACGTTTTTATGAGTCACGTGGTCTGCATCGTTTTGCACTCATCATGGGTCCATCCGGATTTCTTGCCATGCTGGCAGGATGGTTTACCACAGAAGTCGGCCGTCAGCCTTGGGTTGTCTACGGCATTATGCGGACCAAAGATGCATTATCACCAGTGTCCGCTGAACAGGTCGGTTTGACCTTGATTATCTTTGTGGTGGTGTACTGCGTTGTTTTTGGCGTAGGAATTTTCTACATGTTGCGCCTAATGCATAGAGGTCCAGAATTTATTCATTCCAGACCACATCATGAATCGGATAGCGATGTGGTTCAGGCTTCCCGTCGACCATTGAGCAGTATTCGCGAACGTATTGAAGAGGTTCCTGAACATCCGGATCAGGAGGATAAAAAATGATTGATTTATCATTAATTTGGATTGCGATTATTGGACTGGGTGTACTGGTCTATACTATTCTCGATGGTTTCGATCTGGGCATTGGCATTCTATTTCCATTCTTCCCGCATCAGGATGAACGCGATGTCATGATGAATACGGTCGCTCCGGTCTGGGATGGTAATGAAACTTGGATGGTTCTAGGGGGCGCTGGATTATTTGCTGCCTTTCCATTGGCTTATTCGACGGTACTCTCAGCACTGTATATGCCCATTATCCTGATGGTGATCGCCTTGATTTTTCGTGGTGTTGCTTTTGAGTTCCGTTTTAAGGCGAATAAAAGCAAACACTGGTGGGATAAAGCTTTTATAGGTGGATCGATCATCACCAGTTTCTTGCAAGGGATGATCCTGGGTGCATATATTCAGGGAATTGAAACACGAAATGGTGTCTATGTAGGTGGTGGTCTGGATTGGCTCAGTCCATTTAGTATCTTTACAGGAATCAGTGTCGTGGTGCTATATGCAGCATTAGGCTGTGGATGGCTCATTTATAAAACCGGTGATGATTTACAGGATCGCATGTTTAAACTGATGCCGAAGCTGATTGTAGCCTTATTGATTATTCTAGGTGCTGTTAGTGTTTATACGCCGTTGACCCATCCGCAAATTGCGGAGCGCTGGTTCAGCCAGCCTCAATTTACCTACTTTATGCCCGTACCGATCCTGGTCATATTGTTTACCTGGCTGGCCTTACGTGCCTGTAAAAGACGCAGTGAACTAGGCCCATTTTCCTATATGTTAGTGCTGGTATTCCTGGCATATACCGGTTTTCTGATTAGTCTGTGGCCTTATATTATTCCACCATCAGTCACGATCTGGCAGGCAGCGGCACATGAAAATAGTCAGTTATTTGCTTTGATTGGAGCCTTAGTCCTGATTCCGATTATCGTGATTTATACCTGCATGTCCTATTGGGTATTCCGACACAAGGTGCGTGTTGGTGATGATGGTTATCATTAAGGAGCGGGTATGACACGCAAACAGATAGTATGGTTTGTAGGCTTATGGCTTGCAGGTTTTTTGACACTGGCACTTATTGCAGGGGCATTCCGCTTTCTGGTACATTTGGCCTATTAGGTCATCATATGAACTGAACAAGCAAAAGGGATTTGTTAGTACAGATCCCTTTTTTATAAGCTAAATTTTAGATCTTTAAAATCAAGATGAGGCTTTGATCTGTTTACGATACACACTTGGACGGACAGGGCGGCTATTTTTCCATAACCCTTTTTTCTGCTTTTTGGCTTTATTCTGTAGTTCCATCATATAGCGTAAATGGTTTTTATCCCGGATATATTCCTCATAAACCCATGCCGCACCACGTTTCACAATCTCTTCATTGATATTCTTGCGATAACGATAGACCACACCGACACAGCGACCATATCGGTCAATATCAGTAATTTGTACACGAATCATTTTATTTTTAACCATACTTTGAACCAGGCGTAACGATTCCTTACCATAGGCCTGTGAAGATTCAGGTGCATCGACATAAGCAAAGCGCAGTTTGGTCTCAGAGCGACGGATATTAAAACGGTAGCAGGTGAGGGTATCGCCATCACTGACAGCACTAACCCGGCACCAGTATTTCTTACCTTTCTTAAAGGGGCGAAATAGGTCCTTTAAATACACCGTAATTTTATGCAGCAGATAATAGGAAAAACACAGAAGTACGAAGCCCAGCACAATTTGCCAGGTGGTGGAGAGATGTAACAAGGGCAAGATCCAAATCAGCAAAAACAGCCGCATAAACACAGCTAAAAGTTGAGCCATTTTAGATCAAAGCCACTCCGCATAAGGCTTAAAAAGTCATCAATCAGTGTTTAGTTTTGTACCGATAAAATAGCCTAAGTACTAGCAAATTAGGCCAATCTCAATCCTAAAACCTGATAATAAAATAGCCTAAGCAATTTTAAATCATCTGATAAATAGCCTAAGTAAAAATTTTATAAATTTCATTTCTCAAAAATCGATGTCTTTTATTTTCTTGCAGATCTTTATGCCAATACATCCCCATATTAATTTTCGGCAGTTGTACAGGAACGTCAAAAATATTCAGACAGTTTGCTAACTGTAGATGTGTCAATACATTTTTAGGAATTGTCAGCATGGCAGTCTTTTGCTGTTCCAGAATTTGCAGGGCTGTGGAATAGTGCTGACAACGTAAAAAAATCTGCCGAGAATAATGTTTTCGACTTAAATATATATCTTCAACTAAAACTCCCGTACGGCGTGAGGAAACGCCAATATGAGGTGAGGCCAGATAAATCTGTTCATTCATTTCTGTTTGTTGTGTACAGACCACGAATTCATCTTGTACCAGTCGTTCAAACTGAATTTTTTCACTAATACTTTGCTCCAGATCAATGACAAAATCGACCTGTTGAGAGGCGAGATCTGCAGCAATATTTTTACGGTCGAGTTTCATGCTACTCAGCTGAAGATCCAGGTTAATTTTTTGAAAATGTTGAACCAATTTTGGAAATATCATGGGTTCAATTTCATCATGTACAGCGATTTTTAAGCTATGAATCAATTCCGGTCTGAATTGCTGATGCTGCATCGAAATATTCTGAATCGCAAAAAGTGCATTTTTAATTTCAGGATAGATCTGATCCGCAAACGGTGTGGGCTGCATCTTGCTACCCGTTCGCACAAATAAATCATCCTGTAAATGCTGTCTTAAACGTTGTAAAGCATGACTGGCCGCTGACTGGCTTATCGATAGAATTTGCGCGGCTTTAGAAATACTGTTTTGTTCGTAAATGGCAATAAAAAGTGGATAAAGATTAATATCAATACGATGAAAATTTCGTAGGTCCATCACGGTTTTTGAATGAATACTATGCATACTGCTATATGGAATTAAATCATTTTATTCATAATATATTTTGGGTTAAGGTATTGTAAAGCGTATGAATTAGAATATTCAGAGGGATAAAGCAATGTTTGATTTGTCTGCACGAGCACAGGATTATTTAAATAGAACAAAAAAGTTTATTACTGATGAAATTGAACCTGTCGAGGCTGGTTTCTGGCATCAGGTGCATCAACTGAATCAAGGTGGCGACTGGACCAAATGGCAATGGCCGGCAGAGCTTGAAATATTGAAAGATAAAGCCAAAGCGGCAGGTCTCTGGAATATGTTTTTGCCTTGTCCAGAATTAGGTCAGGGATTATCCGTTCAGGAATATGCACATATCGCTGAACTTTCTGGACGAAGCCTGATTGCACCTACCGTCTTTAACTGTAATGCGCCAGATAGCGGTAATATGGAAGTATTGTGGCGCTATGGTTCTGAAGAACAAAAACAGCAATGGTTGATGCCACTTCTGGAAGGGAAAATCCGTTCAGTGTTCTGTATGACTGAACCTGCTGTGGCTTCAAGTGATGCTACCAATATGCAGGCGACGGCAGTAGTTGAAGGTGATGAAATTGTTTTGAATGGTCGTAAATGGTGGTCTTCGGGTTTGGGTGATCCAAATGCCAAAATCATCATCTTTATGGCACATACACCGGATGAATCCAAAGACCGTCATCATCAGCATTCCATGGTTTTAGTTCCAGTCGATACTGCAGGCGTGAAAATTGAACGGATGCTTCCAGTCTTTGGTGATTATGATGCACCACATGGCCACGGCGAAGTCAGCTTCGATAATGTTCGTGTTCCAGTTTCGAATTTTATTGGGGGTGCAGGTCAAGGCTTTGAAATTGCCCAAGGGCGTTTAGGGCCAGGCCGTATTCACCATTGTATGCGTTGCATCGGTGCTGCTGAAAAATCATTAGAACTTATGATTGATCGGGGTATGAGCCGTACCGCATTTGGTAAAGAGATTTTAAAACTGGGTGGTAACCTGGAACGTGTCGCAGAAGCTCGCGTTGCCATTGATCAGGCTCGATTATTAACCTTGTATGCTGCCTATAAAATGGATACTTTAGGGAATATGGCAGCACTGACTGAAATTTCTGCAATTAAAGTCGTTGCGCCAAGTGTACTGGAAAAAGTTGTGGATATGGCGATTCAGATCCACGGTGGTGCGGGTGTTTCTCGTGATACACCGCTGACCGGATTCTTTGCCCAAGCCCGTGCCTTACGTCTGGCTGATGGTCCGGATGAAGTGCATAAAGGTATGATTGCCAAGCTGGAACTGGCAAAACGTGGTTATAGCACACGTCGTAAAAAATAAGCTGGCTTTATATACAGACCATTGAAACGTATTAGAAGATTTTAAGGAAAAATTATGGCGGTCATTGATGTAGGTGGATCAGTTCGTGAAGGTGAGGAACTGGATGTACAGGCCATCACAGATTGGTTAACTCAACAAGGAGTAAATGTAGAAGGTCCTTTAGAGCTTACTCAATATTCCGGTGGAGCTTCAAACTGGACTTATCGTTTGCAATATGCCAATGCCGATTTGATTCTACGTCGTCCGCCTCAAGGGACTAAAGCTAAATCTGCGCATGACATGGCACGTGAATATCATGTACAAAAAGCTTTGGCTGAACACTATCCAGTCGTACCTGAAATGGTGGCACTTTGTCAGGATGAATCAGTCATTGGCTGTAATTTTTATGTGATGAAACGCATTGAAGGTATTATTCCGCGTGCCAAGCTGCCGCCTGAATTACAACTGACTGAACCAGATATCAAAACTCTATGTATTAATGTGATTGATAAGCTGATCGAACTACACCAAGTTCCTTACACTGGTACAGAACTGGAAAAGTTAGGCAAAGGTGAAGGCTATTGCCGTCGTCAGGTAGAAGGCTGGGATGCACGTTACGAAAAAGCCAAAACATTAAATGTTCCATCTTTTAAATACGTGCGTAACTGGCTGAAAGATAATATTCCATCTGATTCTAAAACCTGTGTTATTCACAATGACTGGCGTTTTGATAATGTCATTTTAGATCCAGAAAACCCAACTGAAGTTATTGGGGTGCTGGACTGGGAAATGGCCACCCTAGGTGATCCGCTGATGGACTTGGGTTCTGCCTTGGCTTATTGGGTAGAAGATACGGACAATGCCATTTTTAAAGCAACACGTCGTCAGCCCACCAATTTAAAAGGTATGTTTACCCGTAAAGAAGTGGTGGATTACTATCTGGAGAAAACCGGTCTGCAACCGGAAAACTGGACATTCTATGAAGTGTTTGGGATTTTCCGTCTCTCAGTGATTGCTCAGCAGATCTATTACCGTTATTACCACAAACAAACCAACAATCCGGCCTTTAAGGATTTTTGGGTAGTGATTCATGCCTTGCATATCCGTGCATTAAAACTGATTGGTCTACAAAAGCTTGAAGCCAATGACATTGCACAAAAATATATCCTGAAATTTAAAGAGTTAATGCCAAAATGACCACCATTTACTTGATCCGGCATGGGCAGGCATCTTTCGGGGCAGCCAGTTATGATCAGCTTTCGCCAAATGGGGAACTACAGGCAAAATTGCTCGGTCGTTATTTTGATGAAATTCTGAAAGAAGCACCGTATGTAGTGGCTGGTTCTATGCAACGTCATCAACAAACGGCGCAGTTATCTCTAGATGAATGTTTTCCTGAAAGCGAGATTTTGACCGATAGTGCCTGGAATGAGTTTAATCATCAGCAGGTCTTTGCCCGTTATGAACCGCGTTTTAATCAGCCAGAACTGCTGAAGCAGGATGTCTCAGAACATGCTAATCCACGGGATTATCTGAGCAAGATCTTTAGTGGAGCGATTGCTCGATGGATCTGTGATGATTATCACCACGAATATGATGAATCCTGGCCCAATTTTAAAAGCCGTGTAGAAACCGGTTTGCAAAATTTATGTGACCAGCTTGCGCAAACTAAGCCGCGCTATGCAATCGTGTATACCTCGGGTGGTGTCATCTCTGTCGCGGTAGGCAAAATCCTGGGTCTGAGTCCAGAGAAAACTTTCGCTTTAAACTGGGCAATTACTAATACCAGCATTACTACATTACGTCTGGTCGGAAATGAACCCCAGCTACTCAGCTTGAATGAACATCATTTTATTAAAGCACAACGTCCAGACCTGCTAACCTGGATTTAAAAATTTTTGAAGATAAAACACCTTAGAAAAAAATAAAGGGATAGGGTAAAAATATGGCTAAAACGATTTTAATTACTGGTGCAAGTTCAGGGATTGGTGCCGGTATGGCACGTGAATTTGCAAAAAAAGGGTATAACCTGGCGATTTGTGCACGTCGTCTGGAACGTTTGGAAACTTTGAAGCAGGAACTCGAAAGCCAATATGATATTAAAGTCATTGCCAAAACACTGGATGTGACCAATTATGATCAGGTTTTTGAGGTTTTCCGTGCCTTTAAAGAAGACTTTGGCACCATTGACCGGATTATTGTCAATGCCGGTGTAGGTGAAGGCCGCCGGATTGGTAAAGGTAATTTTGCAATCAATAAAGCCACTGTCGAAACCAACTTTATTTCTGCATTGGCACAATGTGAAGCTGCAGTGGAAATTTTCCGCGCACAAAACTCCGGTCATCTGGTGATGATTTCATCGATGAGCGCAATGCGTGGTATGCCAAAACACTTGACCGCTTATGGCGCAAGTAAGGCAGGGGTTGCACATCTGGCTGAAGGCATTCGTGCTGAGCTAATTGATACACCAATTAAAGTTACGACCATTTTCCCAGGCTATATTCGTACTGAAATCAATGAAGGCGCGAAAAAATTACCGTTTGAAGTGGATGAGAAAACGGGTTCACGTCTATTGGCAGAAGAAATTGAAAAAGCGCCAGTCAAAGCTTATGTACCGAAGTGGCCTTGGTTGCCACTCGGTTTGGCAATGAAAGTATTACCGCTAAAATTAGTCAATAAATTAGGTTAAAACTTCAATTCAAAAAAGCTCCATCAGGGGCTTTTTTAATTTTTAGTATTTAAAAATTTGGATAAAAGTAGGTTGGATAATTCTGGTATCGGATTTAAAGGCGTTATAAATTATTAGGATGTTTGGTTAAATCCCTAAAAGTCATTAACACTTTGATGATGAATAAATTTTATTTCTATATAAAAATAAAAATTTTATCAGAATAGAGATAATTAAATTTTTAAGAAAAGAATTTTTAGACGATAAATTTTATAGAAAATATCTCCTTATTTTTCTGCTTTATTGTTGATCTTAAAAAAATTACTAAAACTGCCCAAAACTTGGACATACTCGCTGCGAAAGTAGAAAGATAACTTCTCTTTTTTATAAATTCCTTTAATGTACAACTGTTTAGAAATCAAAGGTTGTCCATATGTCTACATCTTCGGATATGACTGACCAACAGCGAATCTCTAAGGTCAGAAATATCGTTACACAGGCCGGGGAAGAAATACGTACCCGTTATCCTATACTCAAACATCAGAATTTTATTGGTGCGAGTATTTTAGGTTTTGCCTGGACGGGGATGATCGCATGCGCATTGGCATATGGATATGGTCATCTTTCGGCATGGTTCACCATTCCATTGATTGCAATTTTTGCTTCACTGACACATGAATTGGAACATGACCTGATTCATTATATGTATTTTAAAAAAACGCCTTGGGCACATCATTTAATGTTGGCTTTAGTGTGGCTGGCTCGTCCAAATACAATTAGTCCATGGGCTCGCCGACGCATGCATTTGCATCACCATAAATATTCAGGCACTGAATATGATCTTGAAGAACGTGGCATCAGTAATGGTATGCCATGGGGGATTCGCCGCATACTAGTGATAAGTGACCAGTTGATGTCGGTCTATTTACGCCCATTTCAGATGTTTAAGATGATTCATCTTTTTATGGAAAAACAACCTGAAAAAGAACGTAAAGTTGCAATGATTTCTCAGCTCTTGGGCTTCTTGCCATTAAGCATGATTTATTATGGTCTGTGCTATTTATTTGTAATTTTTCATGTAGGCAATGCTGTTGCACCAATCTTTGGTTATGAAATGCTTTGGTCGGAAAGTATCATCGAAGCTATGCCGCTCGTGAATTTCTTGGCAGTAATTTGGATCATTCCGAATTTTATCCGTTCTTTTAGCCTGCAATTCGTTAGCTCCAATATGCATTATTATGGTGATATTGATCCACGCGATGTCATCAAGCAGACTCAGGTACTGAATCCATGGTGGATGGTACCATTCCAGTTATTTTGCTGTAATTTCGGTTCAACTCATGCGATCCATCATTTTGTGGTCAAAGAACCCTTTTATATACGTCAGTTGACCTCTAAAACGGCGCATAAAGTCATGAAAGAAGTGGGTGTACGCTTTAATGATATCGGAACTTTCAAGCGCATGAACCGCTGGAATGATTATAAAGTTTGATAGATCAGCTACATTAAAAAAAATCTCGCTAAATGGCGGGATTTTTTAATTTTTTAATCTACTCGTTAAGTAAAAATTTTATATACAAATATTAGAAAGCAATGTACGGACAAAATTCTAAGTTACGTGAATATTCATTAAAAATGACTGCTGAGGTATTACTCGTAATCCATAAATTGCAGTAAAATCAATCATATCTTTATATAAATTAGTCCATTATGTTGCTCAAAGCTGCCACTATCGCCTTAATTCCCGCGCTCATAATTCAGGGTAACCGTGTCAAAAAAAATACGATAAAACTTCCAGAACCAGAAGGTGCACGTGAAGGGCAAACAGGAACAGGAAAAAAACTTTCATTACTGATTGTAGGTGATTCAGCTGCAGCAGGCGTGGGCGTAGATCATCAGGATGATGCCTTACTCGGCGCGATTCTGAATGAGCTAAAAAATGACTTTGAAATTGAATGGAAGTTGCAGGCAAAAACAGGCAATACCACCTCAAAAGTCATTCGTACTTTAGACCAGATTGAAGCTAAATCCTATGATGTGGTCGTGACTTCAGTCGGCGTGAATGATGTGACTAAACTCATGCCTGCCGATGTCTGGATCAAGAAGCAGGAACAGTTTTATAGCAAAATCCAGCAAAAGTTTAATCCAAAACTGGTGATTGCAGCCGGTGTTCCTCCAATGAACATGTTCCCGGCTTTACCGAATCCTTTAGCCTGGTTATTTGGTCAATATGCTAAACACATGAACCAGCAGCTGGAAAAATTTGTGAATAAGCAGAGGAACATGCAATGGATTGAATACGATATTGAAAAATATCGTGCCATGAATTTACAAATGGCCCAAGATGGATTTCATCCAAGTAAGGAAGTTTATACACTTTGGGGACAAGAAGTTGCTAGCAAGATCCGTCAGGCATTCTAAAATAACTGAAATGCCTGAATCTGGAACAGTTTATGTCGGATATTGAAACCCATCCATTACCGCCATTTTTACCGCCCAATGCCAAATTACTGATGTTGGGCAGTTTTCCGCCACCCGCAACGCGCTGGAAAATGAATTTTTATTATCCGAATTACCAAAATGATATGTGGCGGATATTTGGATTAATTTTCTTTAAAAATAAAGATTACTTTTTGGACTTACCCAATAAAAAATTTCAGGAACATCTAATCCGTGAGTTTCTAACTGAAACGGGGGTTGCGATTTTTGACAGTGCTTATCAGATTCGACGCCTGAAGGGAAATGCTTCCGATAAATTTCTGGAAATTATAGTGCCAACCAATTTGCAGGATCTATTAGGGAAAATGCCAGACTGCAACCACATCATGACCACAGGCGACAAGGCTACAGATACTCTGATGCTATCTATGCCTGAAGGTACGTTGAAACCAAGTATAGGCGAACCTACCCAAGCACATTTTATTGGTCGTGAGCTGTATTTATACCGGATGCCGTCTTCATCCCGGGCTTATCCTTTGGCTCTGGAAAAGAAAGCAGATAGTTACCGGATGATGTTCGAGCATGTCGGTCTAATTTGAGTTATGAATAAATATAAATTTTAAGTATATTTATGAAATAAACTTACTTTTAGAAAGTGTTTAAATATTTTCTATCGGCATATTAGGATATTCGACCCAGCGATAATCCTTAACTTTAATATCACGCACATGATGAAAACTGGACCAGATCAGTTTGCTACCTTTACTCCATTTAATGTAGAGATACGAGATTCGACTTTTTCAATTTCTTCCGCTGTAGCAGAACGTAAATAGCCAATTTCTGCATATAAACGTACACCGGGATAATGCTTAAATTTTCCTTTAAACATGGAACTTAACCAGAAAAGTTTGCTGCTATTCACAGCTTGAATGCATGCAAGTGGCTGATGCTGTAAATTTTCAGAGAAGGTGGTGGAGTAGGTATCAAAAAAGAAACCTGTATTAGACTGCTGATCCAGGAAGACAGTTCCGATCGAACAATACATTGCTGCACGCTGTGCATTAGCAACTACCTGACGGATATTTTGCCATTCAGAAGGGGAAATCATGATGTTTTCTCTTTATTATTTTAATCAAGCTTAATCTGCATTTCTAAAATAGGCATTGCCATAAAAATATTCAGGCAAAGGCAATTTAACCAATTAAAAATAAGAAATAAATTTCCTATGAACAAAAAGAGCCGATATGGCTCTTTTAAATTTTAGAAATGGAAAAATGAATTAACTATCATATTCCACATAATCCCATAGGTTTAAGCGCGCTTTAATTTCCTTGCGAATATTTGGTAACATTGGAAGTAATGTCCCGTCAATCCATAAACTTAAAGCCTGTGCAGAAATCAGTTGCTGTTGTTCATCGACCAGTTGCGTGCCTTTAACTATCACCAGCGTTTCTTCAGAAGCTTCGGTTTCAACACCTTTAAATAGCACCTGTAATTCATAACCGGTATCCTGAATCAGCCATTCCAGTTCGACCTGGATATTCTGATTAGATTTAAGTACGACCTGACCTTCGACTAAGTCCGAATCAGACAGGCAATCATGTTCAACCCGTACTTTGGCTAAAAACCATTCTTGGTGAGACAGATCCTGCAAGGTCTTAACAGGGGTGAGAATATCACTGAATTTAAACTGGCGGCTTAAATCAAAAAATTGCATGGGAGTGGAAAGCGAAAATTCGCAAAATACTGGAAAAGTGTAATTCTAGAGCAATCAACGGAATAGGTAAAACCTTTGTCAGCATTGATCTGATTAATGTATAAGAAATAAGCTGAAAAATATAAGTAGAAAAACTCGATTTAGAGATTTAGTCAATTTTATATTGTTCAGCTTATTACCAATAAAGATCTAAAATATCTAAAGCCAACTATCAATTAAGGAAAAACCACACTAAATGTAATTTGATTGCAATGTATCTGTCATTACATTAACCATTCTCCCGGGAATTTTGTCACCAGATTCATCATATAACGCTGGAATTGTGTTGTTTCAGGGTCATGATTATGCTGAATCACTGAACCATTTTTTTGATGTTCCAGCCAAATGATCTCGCCCTGTTTATTTAACTTAAGTTGATAAGCCATTCTGGGTAAATACTGGTTTAAGGACTTGGTAATTTCATCTTGGAGCTGATCAGATTCAATCACCAGACCGACTTCAGTGTTTAAATATGCAGAACGTGGATCGAAGTTAAAGGAACCAATAAATACCATGCCATCCAGATCAAAGAATTTGGCATGTAGACTGGAACTGTTCTTATTTTTGGCCGGAATAATATTACCGGTCATAATTTCATACCAGGTCCGTTTTGGTCGTTCAATATAGGGTTTAAATTCCCAGAGTTCAATTCCATTTTTGAGGAGCTGTTTACGGTATTGCTGATAATAGGCATGAACCAAAGCAACATCATTTGCCTGGAACGAATTGGTTAAAATTCTGATTTTGACACCCTGTTGGGCACGTTTACTTAAATAATCCGCACCTTCCTGAGTAGGAATGAAATAAGAAGAAACCAGTTCCAGATGGTCTTCGGGCTCACCCATAAGTTCCAACATATGAGTATAAATATAATCACCATTCTGGGCGCTACGACGGACCTTGGAAGGGGCATCGGCAACAAAATAGGCATTTCCCCATTTAATCGGGCGCTTTCTCAGCTGTTCATCAATCTGCTGTTCCGCAATACCGACTCGACGTCTTAGTTCATTTTTATCGACTTCATCTTCTTTAAATTCTGTTCTCAACCGTTTTAAAAGTTGTGGATTACCTGAATCATTTAGAACTTGTCGGATGTCATAGCTTAGATCATCGTTCCAGAATTTGATAAAGGTCTGATTTGCATCGTGTGCTGGTTTTCCGGCAAAGAAAATATCAACATCGCTAAACTGAAAGTCTTCACTGGCATCAAAATATTCACTACTGATATTCCGACCACCTGTGACCGCTGCCGTACCATCCGCAATAATCAGTTTATTATGCATGCGCGGATTAACATATTTCATACGGAATCCGTAATCTAGGGCACGCAAATAACGGAATTTATAAGGATTAAATAATCTGACTTCGAAATTAGGATGCTGAGCTAAGGCCAGCAGCTTATCATCCAGTTGAGTTCCGTTCTGGTCATCAATCTGAACCCGAACCTTCACGCCTCGATCAGCGGCTTTTAATAATTGGGAGAGAATCATGTTGCCAATATAGTCATCTTTCCAGATGTAATATTGCAGGTCGAGATGGTATTTGGCCTGATTGATCAGATATAACCTTGCCGCCATACTCATAAAACCATCATATAAAGGCAGATAAGCCGTTTTACCTTCCTGAATCTGTGGTAGCTGTTCCTCTCTAATCCAGTGGGCCGATTGTACGGGAGTAATAGCTTCTTCTTTTGCTGTATTGGGAGCTAATTCACAGCCAGAAATAGTCAGGCTAAAAACAAAAATACTTAAACATGTAATTGACGAGGGCTTAGTCATTGATGTTCCATTTGTTATAGGGGTTTTATTCCTCAACTAGTGATGTTAATGGTTGAATCTCCGAATAGAAAGAGGTTACTGTTAACCATCTGTAAATCAGTAATAAAAGGATTGTTTTACATGAAATCACGTGCAGCGGTTGCATTTGGCCCAGGTCAGCCATTAGAAATTGTGGAAGTAGATGTTGCTCCACCAAAAGCAGGTGAAGTACTGGTAAAAATTAGCCATACTGGCGTATGTCATACCGATGCATTTACCTTGTCTGGTGATGATCCGGAAGTCGTATTTCCAGCAATTTTAGGCCACGAAGGTGCGGGTGTGGTCGTTGAGGTAGGTGAAGGCGTAACGAGTCTGAAACCGGGTGATCATGTGATTCCACTTTACACAGCAGAATGTGGTGAATGCCTGTTCTGTAAATCGGGTAAGACCAACCTGTGTGTAGCGGTTCGTGCGACTCAGGGTAAAGGTGTAATGCCAGATGGAACTACCCGTTTTTCTTATAATGGCCAGCCAATTTATCATTATATGGGCTGTTCAACGTTCTCTGAATATACAGTCGTTGCAGAAGTTTCTCTGGCGAAAATTAACCCTGAAGCTAACCATGAGCAAGTGTGTTTATTGGGCTGTGGCGTGACTACAGGTATTGGCGCGGTACATAACACGGCTAAAGTGTAGGAAGGTGACAGTGTTGCGGTATTTGGTTTAGGCGGTATTGGTCTTGCTGTGGTACAAGGCGCACGTCAGGCTAAAGCAGGCCGTATCATTGTGATTGATACCAATCCGGATAAATTTGAGCCGGCAAAACAGTTGAGCCGGCAAAACAGTTTGGTGCGACCGATTTCCTTAATCCTAAAGACTATGATCAGCCGATCCAGCAAGTGATTGTTGAAATGACCGGTTGGGGTGTAGACCATTCATTCGAATGTATCGGTAATGTAGATGTGATGCGTTCAGCACTAGAATGTGCGCATCGCGGTTGGGGTCAGTCTGTGATTATTGGCGTAGCAGGTGCAGGTAAAGAAATCTCGACTCGTCCATTCCAGCTAGTCACAGGCCGTAAATGGATGGGTACGGCATTTGGTGGTGTTAAGGGCCGTTCTCAATTACCGGGCATGGTTGAGCAGGCCATGAAAGGCGAAATTCAATTAGAACCATTTGTGACACATACGATGCCATTAGATCAGATCAATGAAGCTTTTGACCTGATGCATGAAGGTAAATCAATCCGTACAGTCATTCATTTTGACTAAGCTGTTTTAATCTAAAAAAGACCGGTACCAATCCGGTCTTTTTTATACGGCTTTCACTTGATTCAAGATACATTAGTGCATGAAAGCCTCACAGAGAGTCACTGAAACAACACACGCCTGCTAATGTCATTACATGCCAGATGCTTATATTAAATAGGACGTATGAAAATACGTGATAAAACCATTTTAAAGAATAAGGATAAGCTCTATGTCGAATGATAATTTTGATCGTGATGTAATTAAGAATGCGCCTAAAGATGTCCGCGATGATTTAAATGCTGATCCAATTACTGGTGAACCTGGTGCTCATCCTGTGGGTACAGGTGTTGGTGCTGCAGGTGGCGCAGCGGCAGGTGCAGCGGTCGGTGCAGCAGGCGGTCCGGTCGGTGCAGCAGTAGGCGGTGTTGTTGGGGCAGTGGTCGGTGGTCTGGCAGGTAAAGGCGTAGGCGAAGCTGTGAACCCGACTGAAGAAGCAGCATTCTGGCGAGATAATGCCGTTGAAACCCCTTATTATTCAGATGCCCGTACCACGTATAGCGATTTAGATTACGATCGTGACTATGATGCGGCCTATCGTGTCGGTTATGAAAACCGTGGGGCATATGATGCTAATACCCGTTTTGAAGACGTAGAAAGCGATCTGAAAGTAAAATGGGAGCAAGTAAAAGGCCAGTCACGTCTGAACTGGGAACAGGCAAAATTTGCAGTACGTGATGCATGGAATCGCGTAACCCGTTAATTGCAAATGCCAAAACCAAGATCCAATATGCTCTTGGTTTTAAGGAAATGGGCAAAGTCCGCTGACTTCCACGACTTTGTTCATTATTAATATCTGAAAATTGATCACTGAAAGGCTAGAATTCTAGGGCGATAAGTAAAAGTACAAATACTGATAAATATTTTTTTATACTTACTACTTGTCAAAACTGGATAGAGCGCGTATTTTAATTTCAGATTCACATTTTTATGAAAGACATAAACATGTTAAAGCAACCTATCATTTCAAACGCTTATTTTTATTTTTGGCAGTTTAGATAATTGCCTGAATGCGTTTGGGCAATAAAAAGGTTGCCCACCAGTTAATACCTGATCGGCAACCCTGATCAGGTTTTTTTATGCATGTGATTTAACAGTTTTTGGAGACAGACATGACAAACTTTAACTATTCATACTTTAGCAACTTTTATTGGTCTTACTTTAGCCAGCTAATGACGCTTTCGACATCTTCGATTAGACCCATAACGCTCAAATAAAAGTTTGGACTGATTGCCAGTCCCAGGATTTAAAGTCATGAATATTGCAAATACATCACAACAACATCAAACAGAAACCATTTTAGCTTTGCCACAGCAGCTTAAGCAGCGATTGCCACTGTCTCCGCAATTGGCTGTACAAGTCGCTGAACAGCGTCAAATTATTCAAAATATTTTAGAGGGTAAAGATCACCGTTTAATGGTGATTACCGGACCATGTTCCATTCATGATGAAGCTTCCGCACTGGAATATGCAGAAAAATTAAAACAGCTTCAGGAACAGGTCTCAGATCAAATTTTCCTGGTTATGCGGGCTTATATTGAAAAACCACGGACTACTGTCGGCTGGAAAGGCTTCCTGTATGACCCAGAACTCGATGGCTCATCCAATATGCAATTGGGTCTGGAAAAATCTCGTGCACTGTACCTAAAACTGATTGGCATGGGCCTGCCGATTGCCTCAGAGATCTTAAGTCCAATGGCAACGGCGTATTTTGATGATCTATTGACCTGGGGCGCGATTGGCGCGCGTACAAGTGAATCACAAATTCACCGTGAAATTTCCAGCCATATGCCGTACAGCATCGGTTTCAAAAATGGGACAGATGGTTCGATTCAAATTGCTCTTGATGCCATTCAGTCAGCTTCCAACCCCCATCAGTTCCTGGGGATGAGTCAATCGGGTTTGCCATGTATCCTGAACTCACAAGGTAATCCAAAAGCACATTTGATCCTGCGTGGTTCAAATAGTGGTCCGAACTACCAGTTGTCTGAAATTGAAAAGATTAAAGCAAAACACTCAATCGATTTGCCGGCCCTGGTTATTGATTGCAGTCATGGCAATAGTTCAAAAAACCCAATGCTACAATCTAAAGTGCTGGAGCAGATCGTTGCTGAACGTTTGCACAACAATGTACGTGGTGTAATGCTCGAAAGTCATCTGGTCGATGGCAACCAGAAAATCTCAGAAGATATGGTTTACGGCCAGTCAGTGACTGATGGATGTCTGGGCTGGACAAAAACCGAGCAATTATTGTTAAATATGGCAGATTCACTGCGATGCGAAAGTTTAAAGCGTAGCGCTTAAACTGACGGTCTTGTCTTTCCTCAATTCGTTGGGGAAAGATATTATGATCGAATATGGGTATTAAGAAGTGTATATTTGGACACTCAAGAAAACTATTCGATATTTTGAAAATTAAAACAATGATTATTAAAACGATTTTAAAAATTGAATAAAAAATAATTAATTTAAAAAATAAACAATAACAATAACNNTCAGTCTGACACTGTTTTTATACAGCGGATGAGTCATGATCCCAGGAATCTTGCTATGTATACTACTGAATTGCTCGATGAAGCACGTAAATTTATGCACCATATGCTGACCAAAGTCGTTGAATATGGTGGTTCCGATCTTTTTAGCACAGCTGATTTCCCGCCCAGTATCAAACAGCAGGGGTTAATGAAACCGTTTGGCCAGCAGAAATTCACAGCCGATAAGACCCGTTTGTTTGCTTATGCCTTGATGAACGAGCGACAGATTCAGGAATTTGAATCGGTGATGGAATGCAATTTTAGTATTAGCATCCCGAAAGTGTCTCGTTTCCGGGTTAATGTCTTCCAGCAACAGCACAATGTAGGTATGGCGATTAGGATCATTACGACAGATATTCCAAGCTTTGAGCAACTAGGCTTAACGGCTTCATTGCAACAGGTCATCATGCAGAAACGTGGTCTGGTGCTGGTAGTCGGCGCAACGGGTGTCGGAAAATCGACTACATTAGTAGCTATGATTGATTACCGTAATACGCATACTGAAGGGCATATTATTACAATCGAAGATCCGGTGGAATATGTCTATCAGCATAAAAAATCGATGATTACCCAGCGGGAAATTGGTGTGGATTGTGTTTCCTGGCACAATGCACTGATTAATACCATGCGGCAGGCACCTGACGTCATCGTGAATGGTGAAATCCGCGATACAGACAGTATGGAACATGCAATTGCCTTTGCTGAATCCGGCCATTTATGTCTTACCACACTTCATTCCAATAATGCCGATCAGGCACTGGACCGGATTATTAACTTCTTCCCGGAAGAACGCCGTAATCAGCTATTGCTAGATTTATCAGCCAATATCAAAGCCGTGATTTCTCAGCGCCTAATTCGTACTGAAGATGGTAAAGGTCGTCGGGCTGCGGTAGAAATTCTGTAAAATACACCTTTAGTTTCTGACCTGATTCGTAAAGGTGAATTCTATGAGCTTAAAACGATTATGGCTCGTTCGTGGGAACTGGGCATGCAAACCTTTGATCAGGCATTATTTGATTTATATAACCAACGCATTATTTCTTATGAAGAAGCCTTGCGTAATGCAGACTCCAGCAATGAATTACGTTTGCAAATCAAGCTGAAGAGCAGCCGTATTAATCCTGTTTTACAGGCAGAAAATGCACAGATTTCACTTCTGGAACAGTCCAGATCGCGTGCACTTTCTACTGATTAATCTTTTTTTTAATAAACAGACTACTATTCAGCTCAATACAATGAGTCATAAATCTTCTTTAATGGTGGCTTTTAAGACAGGCAGCTTTCGGCCACCTATCTAAATTTTTAATTTTATCCTTACTTGTCTGGTGAATTCAGTTTCACTGTCTTGCATTTATTCTGAATATGATCTTTTTCATAGTAATATTCTTTTAAAGTAAAATGGTTTTAAAAACCAAAATATGTCAACTTAGTTGATATTTTATTGAACTGAATCACATAATTATTTAAGAATATTTTCTTTATAAATCAAATCTATTTGAGGCTTTTAAAAAAACGCTGCACAATAAAAATCAAATGATATTGGCATGAATCAAGCATTTAAATTCATGTAATTGTGTATTTCCAGGGGAAGAAAATGTTCACGGCAGAACTGTTGGACGAAGCAAAAAAATTCATGCATCACATGCTGACCAAAGTAGTGGAATATGGGGGCTCAGACTTATTTATTACCGCAGATTTTCCACCAAGTATCAAACATCAGGGCTTAATGAAGCCTTTTGGACAACAGACGCTAACTGCTGAAAAAACCAAACTGTTTGCCTATAGCTTGATGAATGACAAACAGAGTCAAGAGTTTGAAGCCGAACTAGAATGTAACTTCGCGATTACCGTGCCGGGTGTATCGCGCTTCCGGGTAAATGTTTTCGTACAACAGCTTCAGGTTGGGATGGTGATCCGGACCATTACGGCAGAAATTCCAAATTTTCAGAAACTGAAATTACCAGAATCATTGAAACACGTGATTATGGAAAAACGTGGTCTGGTACTGGTTGTGGGAGGAACAGGTTCAGGTAAATCGACCTCTTTGGCAGCGATGATCGACTACCGCAATGAAAATTCTGCAGGGCATATTATTACCGTGGAAGACCCAGTGGAATATGTGCATAAGCACAAGAAATCTATGATTACTCACCGTGAAGTCGGGGTAGATTGCCATTCCTGGCA
Source organism: Acinetobacter sp. UBA5984 (assembly GCF_002429925.1). Taxonomy (NCBI): domain Bacteria; kingdom Pseudomonadati; phylum Pseudomonadota; class Gammaproteobacteria; order Moraxellales; family Moraxellaceae; genus Acinetobacter; species Acinetobacter sp. UBA5984. Next base: position 15,539 of record NZ_DJBE01000074.1, on the reverse strand, counting down.
CAATGCGTTGAAAAATACCTTGCGTCAGGCACCTGATGTGATTCTGATTGGTGAGATTCGCGATACTGAAACCATGGAACACGCAATTGCCTTCGCCGAAACCGGACATTTATGTCTGGGCACACTGCATTCCAATAATGCTAACCAGACTTTGGACCGGATTATTAACTTCTTCCCGGAAGAACGCCGTAATCAGTTATTGATGGATCTATCTTCGAATATGAAGGCAATTATTTCCCAGCGTCTGATTCGTACTCAGGATGGGAAAGGCCGTCGGGCTGCGATTGAAATCATGTTAAATACACCTTTGATTTCTGATCTGATTTTAAAAGGTGAGTTTCATGAGCTGAAAGCTATTATGGGCAAATCTCGTGAATTGGGCATGCAGACTTTCGATCAGGCCTTATTTGACCTGTATAACGAGGGTGAGATTTCTTATGAGGAAGCATTGCGTAATGCCGATTCGACTAATGAATTACGTTTACAGATCAAGCTGAAAAGCAACCGCCAAGATAATCCTGCTGCCGGAGAAGCAACACAATTCACGATGATGCAAGAACCGAAAGCTGAAGAAAAAGAACAAGAAAATACTTCAGCATCTGAATAAATACATCCTCGTGTCAGAATTAAAACAGGCAGTTCATCTGCCTGTTTTTTATTATATTTAGACATTAACTTGTATTAGGCAGTCTTAACTTGAACGACCAATTTAAAGTAAACAATACTGCATAGGGTGAGTAAACTACAGAGAATAAAGGCGAACTGATAAATATAAGTCGCAATAAGCACCCCAATCAGGAGCGAGCCGACCGCAATTCCTACATCATAAAAGGTATAAAAGGTCGAAGTCGCATAACCAATTCGGTGTTTCGGTGCACGTTGAATGGCCAGTGTCTGGATGCAAGGTTGTGCGCTACCAAAACCGACACCAATCAATACCGCAGCCAGCAGGAATCCCCACAACGTCTGAATCTGACTGAGTAAAAAAAGTCCTAAACTAAATACTAATAGCGCAGGATAAATCACATATTGTGGACCTTTGCGATCGTAAATTTTTCCGGTAATCGGACGTAAACTCATCATGGAAATGGCGAATACGACAAAGAATAAACTGGCATAAGCCATCAGGTTTTTACTGGCAGCAAAAGGTGCAATAAAAGACATGATGCTGGCATAAGAGAAAGAAATCAGAGCTGCCAGAACAGCAACAGGCAATGCTTTCTTTTCTACAACATCAGACAACGCCAGTCCTTTTTTCTCAGGAATAGTTTGAATGATGTGCTCAGGCTCTTTGACCGGAATCATTAAGCAGAAAGCAAATCCGATAAAAACTAATGCAATAAGCAGCGTTGTGATCTGAAAATAAGACCAGTATTCAATCAGACTTAAGCCAATCAATGGTCCTAGAACAATACAGATTGACTGACATGACGTAATAGCCCATGCCTTCGCCTTTACGCTGTTCTGGAATAAACTGATTTACTACAGGGACACAGACTGTAGTCAAAATACTAAACCAGATCCCATGCAAAAAAAGGATGATAAATAAGGTCGTCAGCTTATCGGCAAGCAAATAGGCTAGGGAAAATAGACTGAAAAAGATTCCAGAAACAATCAGGGTTTTACGGATACCCAATTTTTCAATAATTAAGCCGCTAAATGGACGTACCGCAATCGCTGAAATCATAAACAAAGTCATGGCCAGACCAGCTTGGGCTAAGTTTCCGCCTAATTCTTTCAGGATATAAATTGGTAAAATTGTAGTTTGTGCAAAATAGAAAATAAATAAAAACAGGTTATTGGCCAGACAAAGGATAAATGACTTGGTCCATAATGGCGCTGCATTGGCGTTCATGATTTTCCTAAAATGATATGCTGTAAGACGCTGGGCTCAGCATGGGAAATTATTGTTATAAATAAGCGCGACCTATTCAGGAGCGAAGTGAATATGATCAAGACTTTAGGAAAAATAAGTGAAAAATACAATGATATTTCATGATAAATACATGAAATTTAATTTGAACTAGGAAATGCGGCGATTGATCTTTAATAAAAAAATCAGCCCGAAGGCTGATTTTCTAAATTTAAACCGGCTTAGAGACCAGCTTCATATTCTGTATTGGAAAGCAGCTTTTCAACATCTGCCATATTGTCCGGTTTGATTTTATAGATCCAACCTTTGCCATATGGGTCGTCATTAATAAAATCAGGATCATCTTCAAGATCAGGATTGATTTCAACCACTACACCAGACACCGGTGCATGAATATCGGAAGCCGTTTTGACAGATTCAACGACACCGGCTTGTTCGCCCGCAGTAATATGTGAATCAAGATCTGGTGCTTCTACATAGACCAGATCACCTAACGCATCCTGTGCATGGTCGGAAATACCGGTCACAACAAGATCACCCTCAATGCGCACCCATTCATGTGTACTTGCGTACTTTAATTCTGCAGGATGATTCATTGATAACTCCTTAAAAATCTTAAGATCATTTTTGATATGTTTTATACATTCTTTTTGGCCAAAACAAAAGGTTTATCCTTGCTTATAAATAAGGATCTTTACGCCAGTTGCTCGGGCTACGACCACTCCAGCGCTTAAACGCCCGACTAAAATTGGCCACATCACTATAGCCAAGTTCATCAGCGATCTGCTCCAGAGTAAAGTCTGTACGGGATAATAAGGAAGTGGCATGCCGGTAGCGCACTTCATCCACCAGCGTAGAGAAAGAAGTACCTTCAGCGGCCAACTGACGCTTTAAGGTTCGATCTGACATGTGCAGGCGTTCAGCTACGCTTTCAATACTCAGATAATGCTGTTCGGAATGAGTCAGAATATCCCGTACCCGCATGGCAATCCGGTGCCGTTCACCTAAAGCAGATAATTCGGCTTCACACTGGTTAATCGCAATCTGGCTGGCAATTGGATCAGCATGTACCAGCTTGTTCATCAGGTAACTTTTATCAAAGCTTAAAATTAAATGGGGCTGTTCAAAACGGAACTGATGCGTAGGAAATTTTGCCATAAAGCGCTCAAAACCTTCCGGCTTTTTGAAATCAAAGTCAATTTCTCCGGTTGCATCGTTAACCTCTGTAATAGCCTTAGCCATACTGATCAGACCAATCATCAGGGCAATCGAAATTTCTGTACGAAGCGGTTCAAGCTGAATATCAGTTTGCAGCTGTACCGTTGCCTTAGCGCCAAAGGTCGAGAAAAATAACTGCAGGAAGGGTAAACGTAACTGAATGAATCGGTTCGCCAGCACCAGAGCTTCGGTAATATTATTCGCCGTCATGATGGCATAACCGATAAAGCCATGAATCGAAATCCGCATCTGGGTACCTAAGTGATAACCCAATGTCGGTTCACCAGTGAGTTTCAGGGCATGCTTGACCAGTTCATTGGCCACTGGTGTCGGAATACGGTAATCAGGATCTGCCAACTGTTCACTGGTCAGGCCAAAAGGTTTAAAAAGCGACTCATTATTATACCCCCAGCGGGAAATGACATCGAGAAGCAAGAGACCGTATACACCTGGAATACCTTGGTCTTGGCGTGGAGCTATTATTTTCATGCGCGATCCGTTGCACTCATTCAATTTTTTTTATTTTCACTTCATATTGGTATGAAAAAACCATTTTCTTGATAAAAATTGTTGGACAAAGCTGCGGCTATTTCCACAAGAAAATTTCAATCGACTTCAAGCAGAGTAGCCTAATTTAAAGTTGGAAATCAATGTAAACCAGAGATATTTTAGGTATTTAATTTTAAGGCTACAGATTTCTATTAATTCAGAATAGGGCTGTTTTTTGAGTAATCTGGAATTTAAAAATGCCTGTGGAATAGTTGATATTCCCATAAAAGCAAACCAAAGCATTACTATTCAAGTGACTCAAATAGAATGCTTCAGTTTCTGTTGTAGAGCTTAGCTACTACTGAATAGAGAGCAATTATGCTTCATGCAAGCTGTCAGATTTGACATGTTGTTGTACCAAAAACCCACCGGTTTGACGCTGCCATAACTGCGCATAGATCCCGTTTATGGCCACCAGTTCATCATGCGTACCTTGCTCAGCAATTTTACCTTGATCCATTACAATCAGACGGTCCATCTGGGCAATGGTAGAAAGACGATGTGCAATGGCAATAACCGTTTTACCTTGCATCAAGTCATCCAGACTATTCTGAATAGCCGCTTCGACCTCGGAATCCAGCGCACTGGTGGCTTCATCCAGAATCAGAATCGGTGCATCTTTCAGGAATACCCGGGAAATGGCAATACGTTGGCGCTGTCCACCAGAAAGCTTCACGCCACGTTCACCTACATAGGCGTCATAGCCTCTACGGCCACGCAAATCAGTCAGATTCGGAATGAATTCTTCTGCTTTGGCCTTGCGTACAGCTTCAAACATTTCTTCATCAGTCGCACCTGGACGACCGTATTTAATATTTTCAGCAACGGTACGATGCAGCAAAGACGTATCCTGAGTGACCAGCGCAATATTTTTACGCAGACTGTCCTGAGTGACATCGGCAATATCCTGGCCATCAATCAGAATACGGCCCTGATTCAGATGATAGAAATGCAGTAACAATTGAATCAGAGTTGATTTACCGGCACCGGAACGACCTACGATGCCGATTTTTTCACCCGGACGAATGGTCAGATTAAACTGGTCAATGACCGGTTTTTCATTATAGGCAAAAGTGACATTATCGAATTTAATCTCACCGTGTTTCAGTTGCAGTTCTTTCGCATCTTCTTTGTCTTGAATATTGATTCGACGACCTAGAGTTTTCATCCCGTCCTGAATAGTACCGACATTTTCAAACAGGACAGAGGTCTGCCACATCATAAACTCGGCAATACTATTGAGCTTTAACACCATCGCTGTGGTGGCTGCAATAATCCCTAGCTGCGCCTGACCTTGCATCCAGAGCCAGATCGCAGTTCCCAGCACACCTGCATATAGCACAACACTCAGCATCAGAATGCTGATTTCGTATTGAGCGCCCAGACGCATCTGTTTATACACCGTAACCATAAATTCCTGCATGGAGGATTTGGCATACTGACTTTCGCGACCTGCATGCGCAAACAGTTTTACGGTTTGAATATTGGTATAGGCATCAGTCACACGTCCGGTCATGACTGCACGTGCATCCGCTTGTAAGGATGAAATCTTGCTTAATCTTGGAATGAAATAGCAGGCAGCACAGATAAACAGTAATAGCCAGACCATAAGCGGCAAAATAAGTAAGGGTGAAATGGCACCCAAAACAATATTAATTGTGACGAAGTAAATCAGCACATAGGCCAACATATCGCCCAAAATGACCCAGAATTCCCGGATCGCTAGCGCCGTTTGCATGACTTTGGCGGATAAACGTCCGGCGAAGTCATTATGGAAGAAGTCCAAACTCTGTTTGAGCAATAAATTATGGAAGCGCCAACGCAGACGCATCGGGAAATTACTATATAAAATCTGATGCTTGATCAGGGACTGGGCACTGGCAAACAGGATATTAGCCAGCAAGATAATACTTAATAAGGTCAGGTTGCTGGCATGTTGATCTAAAAAAGTTTCTGGCTGACTTTGACTCAACCAGTTCACCAGATCGCCAATTTTTGAATACAGTAAGGCCTCAAAACTGGCTGCACCCGCGGTACATAGCACCAGAATCAGTAAATAACGGCGTACCCCATAGGCTGCTTGCCAGACAAAGGGAAAAAACCTGGTGGGTAAAGGTTGATTCAGGTTTTTGGTGGGATAGGGATCTACCAGCCGTTCAAGCCATCGAAACATTCACGTACTCTTATCATGTATTTTCTTTGCGAAAATTATAAAGGATTCTGCTTTTTAAGTCTGAATTTGAGTGAAATTGCCACAAATGTTTAACCAAATCAAACTTTAGGTTGCAGAGCAAAAACTCATACCAGATTTATACCAAATAATATGAAGACCAAAAATAAGAGATTGAATTCATTTTAAATACTGAATAAAAAGCCCGAAATAAGAGATTATTTCGGGCTTAAGTTGAGAGATTAGTTTAAGTGATAATCGGAGATGAAGAACTCGCGTTAAAAGATTCCTTAAAATCACTTCCAGAAGGCGCCTGATACACCTTCAATCCAAATTCCGGAATAATCGCCAGAATATGGTCCATGATATCTGACTGGATATTTTCATACTCTGCCCAAACCGTCGTATTGGTGAAAGCATAAATTTCCAGTGGCAAGCCTTCGCTAGTCGGTTGTAACTGACGCACCATTAACGAGAAATTTTTGGCAATACCGGGATGCTGTTGCAGATAAAATTCCAGATAAGCGCGGAACGTGCCTAAATTGGTCAGACGGCGCTGGTTGTATTGTGAATGGTGCTGGAGCTGCTGGTTAAACTTCTCTAGTTCTTCTGATTTGGTATTCAGATATTGATCCAGCAGGATAAAATTTTTCAGTTTGTTCTGTTCTTCAGCCGTCATGAAATGCACGCTGGTTTGGTCAATATGAATTGAACGTTTGATCCGGCGGGCACCCGCTTCCTGCATGCCGCGCCAGTTTTTAAAGGTATCAGTCACCAGTTTATTGGTCGGAATCGTGGTCACTGTTTTGTCAAAGTTCTGCACAGTCACTGTGTGTAATGACATATCAATGACATCACCATCGGCGTTTAGGGTCGGCATTTCAATCCAGTCACCAATACGTACCATGTCATAAGATGAAATCTGAACCGAAGCGACCAGTGACAGAATCGTATTTTGAAAGACCAGCATCAGGACAGCAGCCATCGCACCAAAACCGGCAAGTAAGGTGAATACATCTTTTTTCAGGAAAGTGCCTAAAATCATCAAGCCACAAACAATGAAGATGATCAGCTTGACCAGCTGTAAATAACCTTTAATCGGCTTGTTGCGTGACTTGGGATTACGCTGATAAATCAGGTTAAAGATATTTAGTAACTCACCGAGTGCCAGAGCAATGGTCAGGAAAATAAACGCCTGAGCACCCATTTGTACAAAAGTTTGTACTTTATCGGATAAATGCGGGACAGTGGTAATCCCGTTCATGATCACGATTGCCGGAACAATATTGGAAATCCGGCGAATCACATTATGTTCAGCAAAAATCTGATTATTGGCAAAGGGCATTTTGGAAATCAGTTGACGGATGCCACGTACAACAATCTGTTTGGCAAACACATTGGCAAGAATGGCCAGTAAAATCACAATACTCAGTGAAGATAACATTTCCAGCCATGGGTACTGATCGGCCCAATCTCGAATATTCTGAATAAAATTAAACTGTTCCAACTGATCTTTCTCTTTAACTCAAAAAATTTGTTAGAGTTTATAGGTTCAAACGCAATTTTTTAATCTTGGATAACCTTTTAAAACATATCTTTATTAGAGGCTACAAACTTAATCACTATTCAGGCATTTATTTTTATCTTATCGAAACTGTATTTTTTCTTTGAGGTTAATTCAGATTGAATAGATCAATGAAAATTGATTGGCTAATGGCTAGGAAACGTGAAAAATCGATAGAACAGCCTAACTTGGTATTCCTATACTTCTTTTTAAACTTTAAAAAATTAAAAAGGTCAAAGTGAATTAAAAGAATTTGGTATAGCGTTTATTATGTTAATTCAACATAACTTAATGTTTATTTTAAATTTTATATACTTACTTTTTATAGGGGATAGTGCTAGGATTAAAATCATATAATCTTAATCATTAAAAATGAAAAATCTTCAAATAGTTATAGCACAAGCTCTACATTTCTATGAACTGGAACATATTGAGCAATCAATAAGCTATGAAATTAATAACACTATATTAGAGATAGTGGTTAATGATGAATCTTTTGAAAAAATTGATTGTTACTTGTATTCAAAAAAAGATCCGAAAAAAATCCTTAAAAGCTCTATATATTATGTAATAGCACTCTTAGAAAGAGCAAAGTATAGGGTAGAAAAAGCTCAGCAAAATAACGTGAGTCCTTTGCATATCTGCTTATACGTTATTAAGAAAATTGAGGGATTTATTGAATATTTACATACTAAATTTTAGTTATTAACGCTTTCATCTAAGGTCTGTTATACGAAATCTGAAGTTTCCAAATAGGATTTGAAGCGAGTGAAGTTTGCTATCTATTAAAACAAGAATAAGCATAAAGATAAGCTGTTATAGATCAAATTAAACAGATAAAAAAACCGGTAAATATGCCGGTTTTTTATTTGTGCTTTTAAGAAAAATGTACTTACCACATTAAATCATCAGGAATCACATAAGCTGCATATGGGTCTTCTTCATCAGTGGTTTCTTCATTTTTCTCTGAATTATTCACGATGATAAAGCCTTCCATTTTCGAATTGATGCGATCCGCCAGAGCTTTAGGCAGGAAGGCATAACTCTCATTTTCACGTGCAATCACCAGACTGCCAGCGACCAGTGCATTATAAATCTGCTGGTTGATATAAACTTTCTTGATCTTGCTGTCATCAATAAACTGATAACTGATCTCACCATCCGTATCGCGGATTTTATGCTGATTAATCATCTGCATGATGGCCGCTTTGAGTTCTTTTTCCTGCAACTGGACTTTTTTCGCCTGTTCAATCGCTTGGTCTTTAGCCAGCTTTTCCTGTTTGTCCTGCTCAATCTTTGCCTTGATTTCGGCTTCTTTACTGTCGCCTGTGCGCTTTTCATGTACAGCCTGTTTAGACAGTTTTTTGGCTTTTTTATTATCGACCAAGCCTGCCTTTAACAATTGTGCCTGTAATGCATTTTTAACCATGAGAGTTTCCAGAAATTAGTCGTGTTGATGTCGATAACGTAAATAGATCACCCAATAGGTCAGGCTAAGCAGCAGGCTTAACGCTGTAGGGACCAGGAATGCATTTAATTTTAAATAAGGATAAATCCAGCTGGCAAGTATGCCGCCCATTAAAAAGCCGACCAAGATCAGCATATGCAGGATCACTTTACGGGATTCTACTACCAGACCACGCAGGCGATAGCCCATAGCCAGACCTAAATCTGTCAGTACACCAGACAGATGTGTGGTCCGGATAATCGCACCTTTATAATGACTGACCATGGCATTTTGTACGCCCATCGCGACACAGGCCCATAACAAGGCATAACGCGGGAAATAGGGCAATAATAGCCAGCAAATGAATATAAAAAAAGCCACCAGGCTTAAAGGATAACCATACAGGTGCCCCAAGCGAAAGTGACTATTTCCTAAAATCAGCCCGCTATACATCGAGCCAATCACATAACAGAGCGTAACCAGAATCAGATACAGAATCTGGCGTGGTTGCCAGTCCAGCAGCGCCATTGCCAGCATACTAACGTTACCGGTCATATGTGAAACGGACTGATGCAACACGGTCACCAGTCCTAATACATTAATCATTCCGGCATTTACCGCAAGGAAGAATGCACCCAGTTGAACCCACGATGGTAAACGCTGTAATGGCATGGCAATATCATTAGCAAAACATCTTGATTCTTCAATATAAAATCAATCTGTAGCGCGGTCTACTGCTGTTGTAAATAAAACATCGGTAGATGAGTTGAGTGCAGTCTCGGTAGAGTCCTGCAATACACTGATCACCATACCAATTGCCACCACTTGCATTGCGATATCTGAAGAAATCCCGAACAGGCCACAAGCCACGGGAATCAGCAATAGTGAACCACCAGCCACACCTGAAGCACCACACGCAGACACAGTCGCTACGATAGAAAGAATTAGCATAGTGGTGAAGTCAACATTAACACCTAAAGTATTTACTGCAGCTAAAGACAACACGGTAATCGTCACTGATGCACCGGCCATGTTAATTGCTGCACCTAAAGGAATTGCTACGCTTGAAGTAGTCTCTTTCACACCTAAGCGTTTTGCCAAGTCCAGGTTTACCGGAATATTGGCAGCAGAACTGCGGGTAAAGAACGCGGTAATGCCACTTTCACGTAAACAGGTAAACACCAGTGGATACGGATTACGACGGGTAATGAAACCGACCATTAATGGGTTAATCACCAAGGCTACAAATACCATCGTGCCCAATAAAACAGCTAATAAATGCGCGTAACTAGTCAGAGTATCCAGACCGGCTTCGGCAAAAGTCACGGCAACCAGACCAAAAATACCGACTGGTGCAAAGCTGATCACCAGACGAATTACATAATTGATGGCATTGGCAGCGTCATTCAGACAGGTTTTAGTCGTGTGCGATGCATGACGGAAGGCAATCCCTAACGCAATTGACCATGCCAGAATCCCAATAAAATTCGCTTCAGCAATGGCAACCACCGGGTTCGCCACAAAGCTCAGCACCAGATTTTTGAGAATTTCACCTAAGCTGCCTGGTGGCTGTAAATCACCTTGCGCTGCAATATCCAGGAACAATGTACTTGGAAATAAAATACTGGCGATGACAGCGCTTAGTGCTGCCAGGAACATGCCTACAGCATACATCAGCATAATAGGTCTTATCGTTGAATTAGTCTGGCCAACCTGGAAATTTGCAATTGATGCAAGAACCAGAATGAAAACCAGAACTGGCGCGACGGATTTTAGTGCCTTAATAAACAGATCACCTAACAGGCTTAAGGAAGGTGCAGCTTCAGGAAATAACAGAGCCACACCAACGCCTAGAATAATGGCGATGATGATTCGGGAGACTAAACTCAGACGCGATAGGGCAGAAAACATAAGGTTGCCTTGTGAAAATTACGAGGGCTAAATGCGAAAAAAATTTGCGTTATTTTATACTTAAATTAAGGATCGCTTAAAATATATTTTTAGATAATATTTAAGTAACTGAAAATTAATAAATAATGGACCTCTTGCGAAAGTAGAAAGCACCCCAATATAAGTTTCATGAGATATCAGAAATTAAATCGTTTTTCAGATTCTGAATTCAAACGCTTGGTTGGCGTACCTCGACATGTTTTTACTGAAATGGTAGAGGTTCTAGAAAAAGCAGAATCCCTCAAAAAGAAATCAGGTCGTCCTCATACTTTAGCTCTAGAGGATCAGTTGTTATTAACTCTCAATTACTTACGTAACTACAACACTCAACTGGAATTAGCTGCAAATTACCATATCGCTGAAAGTAACGTGAATCGAACTATTAAAAAGGTTGAAGATGCCTTGATGAAATCAAGACGTTTTACCCTGCCAAAACGAAGCATTACCACAGCAGACGAACACTTTAACTGGGTAATTATTGATGCGACAGAATGTTTAATAGAACGCCCGAAAAAAAAATCAGAGTAAGTTCTACAGTGGTAAAAAGAAGAAACATACGTTAAAAGCCCAAGTGATCTATCATCCGAAGAGCAAACAAATCATAGGGCTAGATATATCGAATGGCAGTCAACATGACATTAAACTAGCAAGAAAGACGGTTAATAAATTCAAGCATTGTAAATATGTGATGACCGATTTAGGGTACTACGGATTAGAGCAACATGGTTTTAAGGTATTGATGCCAATAAAGAAAAAGAAGAATTTCCCCTTATTTGATGTTGAGAAAAAGTACAATAGGATGATTGGGAAAATAAGGGTTGTGATCGAACACATCAATAGTCAATTGAAAACATTCAGAATATTAAGTGGACGCTATCGAAATAGACGGAAAAGATTTGGTTTACGTATTAACTTAATCGCTGCACTGGTAAATCGGATAAATTTGCAATAACGACTTTCGCAAGAGGTCTAATTAAGATGGTTTTTTATCTTGATCGTATTATTTCCATACAAAATTCTTAGAATTGGCCAGATTTACTGATCGGTTTTTAATCTTTATTTTTTAGATGAATATAGAATTTAAATCAATCATTTCCAGTTATATTTCAGTTGAATTCTTTGCATGACAGCATGTCTATCATGCAAAGAATTGAAAAATCTTAAATCATATAATGCTGAGGCTTTTCGAAAATTTCCGGTGCCAGATCCTGAATCGCCTGAAAATGGGTCAGATAAATCCGTCCACTCAAATGTGTCATGAGTTTGGAGGCCTGCAAGCGGTCGAATACCGGGCCTTTCACTTCTGCAAAGTGCAGGCGAATATCTAGTTTGGATAATTCAGCATTGAGCTCTTCCAGCGTTTCCAAGGCACTCAAGTCAATCGCACTGATACTGGAGCAGTTCAAAATCACATGCTCTAACTTGTCATTTAAACTTAACTGATTAATCAGATAACCTTTAAGACTATGTGCATTTAAAAAACTCAGGTTTTCATCAATACGCAAAGACAGAACCCGATCAGAGGTCATCACCTGATGACGCTGGATATTCCGGAAATGCTGGGTCCCTTCAACCAAACCCACGACTGCAATATGAGGACGGCTGATGCGCCATAGCATAAGAATAAAGGTCGAAATAATCCCGACGATCAGGCCAGTGGTGATATCCAGTAATACTACACCAAAAAAAGTAATCCACATGGCAATGCCATCAGCTTTGGAATAACGCCATGCATCGACGAAAGGCTGGAAATCAACCAGTTTCCAAATAGACACAATAATGGTTGCAGCCAGAATGGTCAGTGGTAGATCCTCAAAGAAGCTGGTAAAGAACAGACTGACCACGACAATCAATAAAGAAGACAATACGCCAGCCAAAGGTGTTTTGGCGCCAGCGTCAGCATTAACCACAGTACGTGATAAACTACCGGTTACAGGAAAGGCGGAACTGATTCCGGCACTGATATTGGCTACACCGAGCGCAATCAGTTCCTGGTTACTGTTTAAATTGCTACGTTGCTGTAGCGCCGTTGCCTGAGCAATAGAGAGAGATTCCACAAAACTGATCATGGCAATCATGCTGGCACCCGGTAATAAGGTTATCACCAGTTCCCAGTTCCAGTGCGGGAAAGACAAAGGCGGAAAGCCTGAAGGAATTTCTCCGACAGTTTTAATTCCCTGAACTTTTAAGTCTAAAAAAAGAACGGCTGCAATACCGAGAAAAACCAGAATCAGTGGAACTGCCCGAACCAGAAAATCAGTCGAACCGATCCGGCTTTGTATGGTTTGGGATTTTAATAGTTTCGGCAGATAAACCAGTAAACCGATAGAAAGCAGGCCAAAGATCAGACTCGGAAGATGCAAAAGTGGCAAATATTCAACCAGGCTTTTCACTAGCTCGGGAATATTATTGGCTTTTAAAGGTAAATCAACCAAAAACTTGAACTGACCAAAAGCAATCAATAAAGCCGAAGCAATAATAAAACTCTGAATGACGGGATGGCTGATCAGTTGAATTAAAAAGCCGAAACGGAACACACCCAAAAGCAGGGAAATAATGCCGACCATCAATGCCAATAAAGTTGCTGCTTCAATATAGACCGGAGAACCCACTTCAAATAAAGGATTCAGTGTGGCAAAGGTCATCATGGAAATGATCGCCACTGGTCCAATCGATAAAGTCGTACTGCCGCCCAATAAGGCATAAATGATCATTGGCAGAATACTGGCATAGAGTCCCATAATCGGTGGTAAGCCTGCCAGCATGGCATAGGCCATCCCTTGTGGTACCAGCATCGCAACGACAATCAGGGCAGCCAATACATCCGATTTTAATTTCACCGGGTTGTACTGACTTAACCATGACCAGGCAGGGAGTCTATTGAGCAGTCTAGACTTAAAATTTGGCATATACAGGACTAAATCACAAATATAGATATATTATGCACAAATTCTGCTAAGAAGTCTTAGGATATAAATAGGTGATCATTCACATTTTAAAAAATGAATGAGGAGACAAAGGATCCAGGCAAAAGACTTAAAACGTTCAATAGAGAAAGTTTAAATCAGGCAGATCGCTTTAAAATAAAACAGGACGAATGAGGTAAATTACAGCTTTAAGCGACTGCTTGATTTACACAGTAGATTTGATAAAGCTTGTTTAACATTTCTACCAGATTCTGGTCTTTGATCGAATAATAGATCTGTTTACCGTCTCGACGGGTATTTACCGCATCGCTTTTACGCAAAATCATGAGCTGCTGAGACAGGGTTGGCTGTCTGATCTCGGTAATCTCTTCAATTTGAGAGACATTCAGTTCATTTTGGGAGAGATGACATAAAATGAGCAGTCGGTCCGTATTGGCCATTAACTTTAAAATACCGACAACCTGTTGAGCTGAATCCCGCATCGCGGCAATTTCAAGATCGGTTTTCATTTACTATGTCCATTTATACAATTACAGCCCGCGAATTATACGACTCGAACAGCGTGAATTGATGGATAGAAAGCGTGAATTACTATGGTTTTTAATGAATTGTGTTATCAAGAATAGTTATAATTTACTAATTAAAATATAAGATAATTTTATCGTGTTCCGGTTTTTTGCGAAGAAGATGTTTCATTTCAAACTGCTATCGTGATCCCATCTCGTTTCAGGCATCTACAAAGCCGAAAAATGCTTGTATCATGTAAATACATCTTGGCGAATAATATCAAGGATATTCTAATGACTACAGATTCAGCTTTTCCAACACCTGCCAATTTAGGTATAGCGGTTTATAGCAATAATGCAGAGGCGATTGGTAATACCCCTCTGGTTCGTATCAATCGTGCCATTTCTGGCGGAGCGACTGTACTTGCGAAAATTGAAAGCCGTAACCCGGCATTTTCGGTGAAATGCCGTATTGGCGCAGCCTTGATTGCTGATGCAGAAAAGTCAGGTAAATTGAAGCCGGGCATGCACATTGTCGAGCCAACCAGTGGTAATACCGGTATTGCGCTGGCATTTGTAGCAGCGGCTAAAGGCTATGATATTACCTTAACTATGCCATCAAGCATGAGTATAGAACGCCGTAAAGTGGTTAAGGCTTTAGGTGCCAATCTGGTACTGACAGATCCAGCCAAAGGTATGAAAGGTGCCGTAGAAGAAGCACAACGTTTGGTGAATGAAAATCCTGAACTGTATTACCTGCCACAACAGTTTGAAAATCCAGCCAATCCGAAAATCCATGAAGAGACGACCGGTCCTGAAATCTGGGAAGCGACTGGAGGTAATGTCGATATTCTGGTAGCGGGTGTAGGCACAGGCGGTACGATTACCGGTATTTCACGCTTTTTTGAAAAAGTGAAAAACAAGCCGATTTATTCAGTTGCTGTAGAGCCGGCTGAATCTGCCATTATTGGTCAGGCAAAACGTGGTGAGACACTCACTCCAGGACCACACAAAATTCAGGGTATTGGCGCGAACTTTATTCCAAAGAACCTGGATCTGGATCTGGTAGATGAAGTGATTGCCATTACCAGTAGCGATGCAGTGGAATGGGCACGTAAAACTGCAACTCAAGAAGGTATCTTGGTCGGTATTTCAAGTGGTGCTGCAATGGCTGCAGCTGCGCAACTGGCTGCACGTCCTGAAAATGCAGGCAAAAATATCGTGGTGATTCTGCCAGATGGTGGTGAGCGCTATTTATCTTCAATTCTTTTTGAAGATATTTCGGCTGAGTAAATATTTAACAAATTAGCTTCACTGTCTTGTCCTGAAATAGAT
>NZ_DJBE01000085.1:0-3288 GCF_002429925.1 Acinetobacter sp. UBA5984 | reverse complement strand
GCCCGAGACTGTCTCCGGCACTTACCGGCACTGGTGCGGGAGGGAAATGCACATCATTACCTTCATAGTAGTGATTTTTTCATATATCAATCCTTAAGCAATCGTTAACCCTATTAATCCAGCCATTGAGAAATCTAACCTGCGTGTTAGGTACACCATCAGTTATGCTTAAAGAACGATAATAAGCTTTCCTAATTTCTGCGATACGTAACAATAGTTGCTCCTGATCTTCAATTGCATTAATGCACTGGTTTATATCATCATCCATTGTGTTGCTGTTCTTATCCCCGTATTGTGGACACAGCCCTAAGTGAGGTTCTTCTTTTCAAGTGGCATCGCCAGCGATTGTAATCGCACTAAATATAATTAAACACCATTATCCTCATTATTTTCCGGCAGACAAAGCCCTCACTGTAGATGTTACTTCACCAGCCTCAGTACAAATAAGCGTAACCCTGTTCAGTACTATTACGGTCAAAGCCCAGCCTGACGCGATAACACCCATGCGGGTCAAACCGTCGCACCAATACCTCCGGAATTATTTATAATGTGACTCTAGATACTTCTTAATCTCCGCTGCATTTTTATACTTAAAGTGTAACTCTTCTCCATTAAACACTCCATCAAGGCCATTAAGATTCTGGTCATTTTTTATAGAGGTGTTTATATCAAGATGATTAGAGGAGTATTTATAACCATAAACCTGATAAGAAACTGCATTTATTTTTCCGCAGAATGGCGTTGCTTCCAAGAGATCAGTACAATTACATTGTTTTGTTTGTATATGTTAACTAAAAATACTGTTTCAACATTAGGAAGATCACCATCAACCTCATAAGAATCCACTTTATAATGATTGCCATTACTTTCAAAATAAAGACCCAATGGATAATTGATGTCACTATCCTTCTTAATATAGACACTACTTTCGTTATCTAACTTAAATGGCCCTTGCACTATATCTGATTGAGCGACCGTATAAAAAGACAAAACTAAAAAGGACAGCCCTAAAATAAACCCACGCATAAATTTACTCCTTGTCCACGCCCAATAACGGGGCTACAGCATTAAACCTCTGTAGGCGATCAGAATAACCGTTCTGTCCACCATTAACTTTTTGCGTAACCTCGTATACGTTTAATGTACTGGCAGTTTTGTTCAGGTTCTTACTTGCCCAGAAGGAAAATGCTGACTCTACACCATATTCAATATTACTCATCACTAATTCGGGGCTTTCAATAAAGTCTCTCTTATCATCAGGATTCATTTGATTATGTTTATTAGTGAAAAGCCTATATCCATCTTTGCCAGTCAGTTGGATCATTCCCCTGCCTCTGTATTTATAGCCCTCACATGCAGGCGTATTTCTTTTTTTCCATGTCCTGTTTCCTGCGTTGAATAACTGTCAAACTCACCCGTATTTATTCTTTTTATCGGAAACTCATTTTTAAAGCATGATATAATTTACCCTGTTCCCCCTTAACTGCTAGCGAGTAATCAGTTTTTTATAATGCATCTGATCATACCTCACTGACTACATGTTTAAATCTGAACATAACATATTGTTATCCATGGATTTATTTTTATTATTGATATATCTTACCTTACACCATTTCCCATCATCACTAACAGACAATAAATTAACTTCATCACCTTTAATAAGATAGGTTTTCTTTATCTTATACACCGAGTCGTAAAAATAAGATCTCGCTGACACAACATTTATCGTTTGATATGATGAGCATTCATTTTTACCGGATTTAATTGGAGTTGCTTTAATTAAAACAAACTTTCCATTTGAATTTTTCTCATCCATAACTTCAACTTTTGCAGAGTCTTTATTAAATATAACCCAAGGGCTATTAACAAAAGTCTCGCACTTCCCTTTTTTATTTGCAATCACAATGGAGTAGTTGTCATCAAATAATGCATTCTTATTATTATACAACTTATATATCAATTTATCCGTACTATTATAAATTACAATTGACAGATGTTTTATTTTGTCGTTTAAGATTATGTTCGTGTCATAGGCATCCATATCATTTTCTATTTCTTCTGTTTTTTCACCTATAAAGTTCATATATTTTTCGGCTGGCGTCTTATCTAAATAACAAATACCTTCTTTAACCAATATTCCATTCTTTTTACTTTTAATATTCGAGTATAGACAATCGATAAAGAATTTATTGTTACTATATTTCAAAGTTGCATAGACCGTAGAATCATGCAACGATCTACTGTCAGCTATAATTGCAGGGGCATTTGAAAAAAAATCAAACGAATAAGAAGGGTTTCCTGTGTAATCTTCTGTGAAGTTTAATATTCCTTTTTTATCGTTTTTTTGTGCATAAATCACATTGTTTATTTTATCGTATCCGTAATTTATTGGCTCATCAGCAAAACTAACCATTGAGCATCCACTTAAGGAGAGCAATAACAGATATATATATTTATTCATTTTAAAACCCCTTGGAAATAGAAGACGTTTCTTCTAAAATGGTTTGGAATTTCAT
The DNA here is from genome assembly GCF_002429925.1 of Acinetobacter sp. UBA5984. Lineage (NCBI taxonomy): Bacteria > Pseudomonadati > Pseudomonadota > Gammaproteobacteria > Moraxellales > Moraxellaceae > Acinetobacter > Acinetobacter sp. UBA5984. The sequence continues at coordinate 772 of NZ_DJBE01000085.1, read as the reverse complement.
AGCATATGAAGCTATTAGAACCTTTTGATCACTACCGTTAATGATCTTTCTTGCCCCTTCGTAATCTATCCCACTATTGTTTATATACGAGGAAAGTTTCTTACCTGTAAACAAACCATCCTCCATACCCCAAATCATAATTGGCACAGCATGTTTAAAATCACCCGCGAGATCTGGTTGACTTACATAATCGATTTCAAATTTATCCTTTGCTTTTTGATAATTATTTTTCCAGGTAAGATGCACACATCCTCGCCCTCGATATTTATATCCATCACCCTCTTTCGTATTTCCGTTAACTAATGCTCTGTTTTTTAATGCCTGTGTTGCAGCAAGAACGGGATCGTATTTATTAAAGTAACTCAGACCACCTACCTCTGGTTGTTCACTAAAAAACTCACCAGTTGGGAAGTGATATGTCTCATGTCTCGTAGTTGCAAGCATATACGAAATGCCATATAAATTTGGTTTATACTCCAAATGTTTTGGATAAAAGTTATTTATGCTCTCTAGGATTTTTTTCAAATTATTTTTTGAATTTTGAGATAAAACTGGCGTACCTGAAGCAAAAGTAACATGTTCTTTTTCATAAAGGGCAATAAAAGCGTTAACATTAATTAATTTTGATTTTTCCTTCAGCGCGTCCAAAAAAACAATCGGATGCATATGCCAGGGTTCTGCCCCCAGCGCAACCCCCTTTTCTGCCGTTTTCTTCATCCACGTCATCTTATCCAGAAACGTGTCCAGATACGTCTTCCACAACGGCGCATCC
>NZ_DJBE01000040.1:0-3647 GCF_002429925.1 Acinetobacter sp. UBA5984 | reverse complement strand
AGTACCATTATTAATCTGGAAGAAAGTGAAATTGTACAGGAACTTGCACGTATGACGGGTGGCGTGGAAATTAATGAAACCACCTTGCAGCATGCACGTCAGTTAAGACAGTTAAAGTTTCAGCAAGCATAAATCATGCTTAATAAAAAATCCCTGACTAGTGCAGGGATTTTTTTATGAACAACTTTTAGCTAAAGCTAAAAATTACCATTTGACTGGTTGATCACTAGAACCTGGCGTCATTCCATAACCGGGTGACTGGTCATAAGCTTGACGAGTCAGTACAGGTTGCAATTTCAAACCTTGTAAAATCTCTGGATTAAGACCTTGAGCAATTTTGTCTGCAGTACTGTCATTTAAACTGTTCGTCAAAATATTCTGTGTCATTAAATTAGACAAGGTACGGTTAAAGATTCCAGCTGCAACAACTTTACTGGTCGCAGCTTCAATCACGCGCCAGCTTAGGCGCACCTGAGCCGCGCCAGCATTCAGACCATACATCTGCTGCTCACTGGCACTAGATAAATCTTTAATCTGACCAACCAGCAAATAATCTGCCCCAACTTTCTGACCGATACGTGCCAGTTCCTGTGGTGCGCCATCCCAATACAGGAAATCAGTTTCAGACTGCATTTCCTCAATATAATGACGATCAACTACACTTAATTGTCCGCTTTGGGTTAGATAAGTACCTAGGGTATCAGATAATTCCTGGCTAAATTCATGGGCAGATACCCCACCAGCCAGTCGATTATTTTTTTCTGCCATCTGGAATGGTAAAACAGCAATCCGGTGTAAATGCTGATCCTGCACAGCAGATTCAAACTTAACCACATGAGCACGGACTTTGGCCCGATAATTATTCTTCGCTCCAGAAACACTAAGTACCTGGAATTTAGTGACTGAACCCGAACCCTGATTGGCTACGCTAAAGACTGGGGATACTTTGCCGGTATAGGTCCAGCCTTGATGATTCACTGATAAAGAAACGGTTTCTTCATAATCCATCTGCGAAGAAACCGAAGCACCATTTACTGATTGAACCGCTACCAATAACGCTTCAGAAATAGCCTGATGCTGTGTAGGACCACTGCCGCTGGCTTCTTTGATCACTTCCTTAATTGCTGCAAAAGCAGATGAACTGAGCAATCCGGATAACAGGCCTGCAAGTAATATTTTTTTCATATTGAGTTCTTCTGTGGTCACTGCGCCAAAGCACAGCAACCTTAATTTAAATTACAGACCGAAAGTCGAACGCTTGCCTGCTTTACGGATTTCTTTCTCGCCAGTCCACTCGACAATTCCAGTTTGCAGGTTTTGCAATTTAAAGGTGAACTTGTAATACACATCGCTCTTACCGCCTGCATTTTTTACAATGCTCGACAAGTTACCATTTAGCATATATTCAGCACCGATATGACCACCGCTCCGTACAGCAGTTGCCTGATTCACCATGCCGCTCTGTTTTTGGTAGGCCAGTTGCTGCGCCATCGCATTTACAGACTTCATATCCACAAAACGGAATTTTCCAGAGTTGATCAGCTTGTTCTGAATGCTATCGGTAATTGATTCGGTATCAATATGTTCCTGAGTTTTATTGTGAATACGATCTACTACAATCACCGGGCGACGGTTTTGTGTCATCTGCACGATCGGCGGGAACATCAGCATGTCATCCACCATTTTCGCTGCGATCATTTGCAGATCAGTCGAACCGAAGTCAGTCGTCAAAGTTTCAACTGCTTGCGCATCGCCATAACTCACTGCACCAGTAGATGCACAGCCACTAACCAGAGTCGTTGCTGCCAATGCAGCGAAAATCAATTTTGCATTCATGTTTAATCTCTCTTATTTTTTCAAGTACACAATAACATCGACAGCAGATGGATTTGGCGCCAGAGATTGCACGCCTTTGGTTTCACGGCCGGTTAACTGAATCGGCTTCCAGATGGCGCCTTCAGGATTCACTTCCGCACCTTGCGCATCCACCCATACGATCTTGTAGCTAAAGTCTTTGTTATTAAAACGACGGTTTTTGATTACAATCGATGCACGTTTCAAATCCCCTGCCGCACTCATATTTACGCGTTCCACAAATACTTCTGTACTCAGGATCGGGTTATTGGTGATCGTACGGATGCTGATTTCATTACTTGAATTGGTCTGGGTCGACAAGGCATTCGGTGCAGTACACCCCACCATTAACAGTGCCCCTAAACCAAGTACTGCAAAGCTGAATTGACGTTTCATATCGTTCTCTTAGGTTTTATTAATGTGGGATGGTGCTTACGCTGGCAGTAATCTTGTCATTGACGTGATGTGCATAAACAAAGACAGTTTGATTGGCTTTGACATCCAGATTGACAGCTGAACTGGAAAGACTGCCGCTAGAGAGCTGTAATTTATGATTGCCTGGAGCAAGATTTAAGCGGGCAATCTGGGCATTGCTTGGTAAGGTACTCCAGCCACGCAAGTCAGCACGTTCAGTTGACATGTTGAGCACATTGCCAGCCACCTGGCCCAAAATACCCAGCTGGTTACCTAACTGTTTTTGTGCAGCATATTTAGCGCTTGCACGCATGATTTGACTGGTCAGATTGCCTACTACTTTTTCTTTCAGATCTTTAACCGCCAGAGCGCCAATATCACTAATTACATAGCTGTCTTGCATAGGTTTATTGTTGACTTTGACTTTTAAGCTTTTCGGTGCCACATAGGTGCTTGGTTCATAAGTCGCAAAAGCGATATTGACCAGACCGCCTGGTGTTGGCACATCAATCTTGTTTTCAACCTTTTGCGGCACAATGCCTTGCTCGATAAAGACAATCACCGGCACACTGCCACTTTTTGGTTTTGCTACTAACTGATTCAGGCGTTTTACGTCTTGGGCAATCTGCGCATCTGGCTGTAATTCATAGGCCTTTTTATAATCTACCAAGGCATCGTTATATTCACCTAAGGTTTCCCATAAATTTGCAGCTATGTAGAACGCATACGCATTCTGGTAGCTGTTTTTAATCTTGCCGGCAATAGGATCCAGACCTATAAATGCTTCATCCAGTGCACTGAGCGGATTTCCTTCAGTAGCCGGTTTTTTAACTTTGTCTTTTTTTCTTTCCAGCTCTTTCTGATGAGCCAGTTCAATTTCACGCTGTAGGCCTTGCGCGACCCGCATTTCTACAGATGCAGCCTCTAAATCTTTGAGGAAAATATAATTTTTTGCCTGAGAAATATGTGCCAGTACCTGTTCGTGAGGTGGCACCAGATAAGGAACGATTGAATCATTACTCATCAAAGCCAGAGCTTTAAAGCCCACACGGGATACACTGACTTTCGCACGATTTTGCTGTTTATCCAGCAAAGGGCTTTGTTGCACAAAGATTTGAAATGCAGAGCGCCCCTAATTGAGCCAAATTTAAGGCGTAATTTGGGTAAGTGGTCGACCTAATTCCGTAAATCGGTTGAGGACTGCTACACGTGCATGAATTTCATTCACCTGACTAGGAAAGCTTCTTGCCATTAATTTATCGCCTAATAATTTGATGCAATGCATCTTGGTTTCCACCAAACTGCGGCGATGATAGCCTGACCATTTTTTCCATAATGTCCTGCCTAAACGTTTAACTGTTCGAAGTAATTCATTTCGC
>NZ_DJBE01000030.1:0-46621 GCF_002429925.1 Acinetobacter sp. UBA5984 | reverse complement strand
GTCATCGCCAGCTCATTATTCCAAAAGCCCTCTGCTCACGCAGGGGGCTTTTTTTTATGCGTGGGGTTTCTAGAAAAACAAGTAAATAACCTCCTAATTGTACCTAGATAATAAAAATATAAATAACGTGAAAAGTATAATTAATTAACTTCGCCTTATTTTCTCATTGGTCTGTCTAAAAATTATTCAATTTACGACTTTAGCCTAAATTTTATTAAAAACATCTAACTTGGTAAGTTTTGCAGTAGACAAGGTTTAAAGAATCATCCATTTTATATACAAAAGTGAATGAACGTTCATTTTTTCATAGAATAAAAAAGCTCACAATTGGAGGTGAGAAAAAATGACAGCAACAACAGTGAATGTGAATGCTGTAGTGGATGAAGCAAAGTTTAAACCTTTTCATTTAAAGATCGTACTTTGGTGCGTATTTGTCGTTATTTTTGACGGTTATGATCTGGCAATCAACGGTGTTGCTTTACCTCTACTGATGCAAGAATGGAATATGACGGCAGTTCAGGCCGGAATGCTTGCGAGTACTGCTCTGGCGGGCATGATGTTTGGTGCCATGCTCTTCGGTATGCTGGCAGATAAAATTGGACGAAAAAATGTCATCCTGATTTGTGTGACCTTATTCAGTGGATTTACGTTCTGGGGCGGGTTTGCCTCTGGTCCGACTGAATTTGGCATCCTGCGTTTTATTGCCGGCTTAGGTATTGGCGGTGTTTTACCGAATCTGGTCGCATTAACTTCTGAATATGCACCACAAAAAATGCGCAGTACCTTAGTCACTACCATGTTTAGTGGCTATGCAGTCGGCGGGATTATGGCGGCGTTATTAGGTGCCTGGTTTACCCCAAGTTTTGGTTGGGAAATCATGTTCTATATCGCAGGTATTCCATTATTGATGCTGCCTATACTGTATTTGTATTTACCGGAATCTCTAACTTTCCTAGTAAAAAAACAGCAAAATGAAAAGGCTAGCAAAATTGTTCAACAGATCAGCCCTGAGCAAAATGTCACTGCAAGTACCCAGTTTGTACTGAATGAAGTCCATGCGCCAGATGCTTCAATTGCCGCTTTATTTAAGCAGGGTCGTAGCATGAGTACCTTATTATTCTGGTGCTGCTTCTTTATGTGTCTGCTTATGGTCTACGCATTGGGTAGCTGGTTACCGAAACTGATGATGGCAGCGGGTTATTCTCTGGGTAACAGTTTAATGTTCCTGATGGCGATGAATATTGGTGCAGTAGTTGGAACCATTGGTGGTGGTATTCTGGCGGATCGTTTCCATCTGAAACCCGTCATTATTGGCATGTTCCTGCTAGGTGCTGTATCCCTAGTTGGATTAGGCTTTAATTCTCCACAGGCTGTGATCTATCTGTTAGTCGCTGCTGCGGGTGCTTCGGCAATTGGTAGTAGTATTCTGCTCTATAGTTTCGTGGCTCAGTACTATCCATTGGCAATCCGCTCTACTGGTATTGGTTGCGCGTCTGCAGTTGGTCGGGTAGGGGCAATCGTTGGTCCAATTATTATTGGATTCCTGTTGGGTATGGAGCTGCCACATAAAATGAACTTCTTGGCTGTTGCGATTCCAGCCATTATCGGCGCGATTTCAGTGGCGATGATTGTACGTAAAGATCTGAATGCAGAACGGAATGCTGAGACCTTACTGGCGAAACAGAAGCTGAATTCTATTAAAACCTAGTCACTTTTTGCCAATCCACTTGCTATAAATCTGAATTGAGTCAAAAGATCCCTTTCATAAGAAAGGGATCTTTTGTTTAAAGTATAAAAATCATTCATAAAAAATTGAATAAATCAAAAAATCATTGGTCTATAGATTATTTATATAAGCATTTTAATGAGAATAATAAATGTCTAATTATTCAATTATTTAGCTTTATAAAAATGTGATAAATCACACAAATAGCCGCTATTTTATGGCTGAAATTGCTCCATCATTTGGTCTTATTGTGCACTAAATCTCACTTGCGTATATTGCTGAAACTTGAATATTCCCCCCGGATATTCAAAAGGATTTTATGGACAAGTACTCATGGGAGATGAGAACGATGACAACGGAAACAGTAGATATAAATTCTGTAGTCGATAATGCGAAATTTACGCCTTTTCACTTCAATGTAGTTGCTTGGTGTTTACTCATTATCTTGTTTGACGGCTACGATTTAGCAATCAATGGTGTTGTTTTACCTTTATTAATGCAGGACTGGGGCCTAAGTGCCGTTCAAGCGGGAATGCTTGCCAGTACTGCGCTTGCCGGCATGATGTTTGGCGCGATGATCTTTGGTTCTCTGGCAGATAAAATTGGCCGTAAAAAAGTGATCATGATCTGTATCGTGTTATTCAGTGGCCTGACCTTTGCTGGTGGTTTTGCTTCAAACCCGACTGAGTTCGGTATTTTACGCTTCCTTGCCGGTCTGGGTATTGGTGGTGTAATGCCAAACCTGGTGGCACTGACCTCTGAATATGCACCACAAAAAATGCGTAGTACCTTGGTGACGACCATGTTCAGTGGTTATGCGGTAGGTGGTGTGATGGCTGCCTTATTGGGTTCATGGTTTACCCCAAGTTTTGGTTGGCAAATCATGTTCTTTATCGCAGGTATTCCATTATTCTTATTACCAGTGATCTGGAAGTTCTTGCCGGAATCTTTAGCCTTTATTGTCAAAGACAACAAACAGGAAAAAGCACGTCAAATTGTACGTCGTTTGGCTCCAAATCTAAGTGTTACAGAAACTACCATCTTTAAACTGCCACAGGAAAATGTACCTGAAGCAGCAAACGTGGTGAGCCTGTTCCGTCGTGGCTGTGCAGTAAATACGTTATTGTTCTGGGTCGCTTTCTTCACTTGCCTACTAACCATGTATGCGCTGAGCAGCTGGTTACCGAAGCTGATGATGGCAGCGGGTTACTCAATGGATAACAGCCTGATGTTCATGATGGCAATGAACGTAGGTGCAGTGGTTGGTATTGTGGGCGGTGGTATTTTGGCTGACCGTTTCCACCTGAAACCGGTATTGATGTTCCTCGGTATGATGGGTGCGATTGTGATGAGCTCAATGGGCTTTGCATCTAACCAGTTCCTGCTTTACATTCTGGTGTTTCTGGCTGGTGCAGCATCAATTGGTTCGCAAATGTTGCTATACAGCTATGTTGCACAATTCTACCCGTTGGCAGTACGTTCGACAGGTATTGGCTGGTCATCTGCGATTGGTCGTATGGGTGCGATTGTTGGCCCGATCCTGATCGGTGGCTTACTGGGTATGAACCTGCCTGCACACTTTAACTTTATGGCAGTCGGTTTACCGGTACTGATTACAGCTATTGCGGTTGCTCTCATCATGCATGAAGATGAATCTGAAAAGATTGGTTCAGCAGATACCGTTCCTGCAAAAGCTTAAAACCTAGCTTGAAATAAGAAGCCCCCGAAAGGGGGCTTTTTTATTTACTGTTCATCTAAAGCAATTTAGATTAAAAAATTATGAGTTTAAAAGTTATTAAAAAATGGACTATCGCGAGCAATGGGAAAACTTTTTAAATCCTGAAGTATTTAAAGATCGACTAATTAATATTTCGATGTACATAACTATTTATGAAATGTTGAAAGATTCAATTATTAATCGACTCAAAGACTTTTATGCTATGACTTTAATTGGTGCTAAGGATTTAGAAGGAGAGGAAGAATAGACTTCTTGCGTTAGTCAAAATTTAAACAACCCAAAGCTACATTTTATAAGGTTTTAGCCAATTCAAAAATTAGGTAAAACGCTACTTTCGCAAGAGGTCTAATATAGAACAAAAGTTTTATCAAGACATAAAAATCACCTCTACGCTTCTATTTCTTGGTTAATAGAGAATGGAGTCATTAATAAAGAAGATAAAGAAAATATTGAGGCCTTAAAAAGTTATAGAAACTATTTAGCACATGAAATGAGTAATATAGTTTTTCAATGTTGAAATAAAAGACCTTATGCAAAACTTTCTATGTACATATTAATTGATTCATAAAATTGAAAACTGGTGGATTATTAATTTTGAAATGGCAATCAATCCAGATTTTGCCGATGCTAATCTGGAAGATATTGATGTTAATAATATCGAGTCAGGAAAAAAACTAATGATTGATATGGCCTTGTCAGTACTTTCAGGAAGCGAAGAGCTATTAAAAAAATTCAAAAGTAATTAATCAAAGATTTATATATGATGAACTTTCATGATGTTGGCTGAGTAAAATCAACCATTTCATAATTAAAAAATCAGGTAAACAGTTATGACTATTAAATCATTCTCCCCAATCCCTGAAGATGATGACGAGCTGCATCTTCCTGAACTGGTATACTGGGCCTCGATCGGTGATGTTGAACAGGTTGAGAACGGCCTACAAGAAGGTCTGGACGTCAACTCTGCTGATGAAGAAGGCTATAGCGCTTTACAGGCGGCTGCTGAAAATGATCATCTGGAAGTAGTGAAACTACTGGTGAGCAAAGGTGCAGATGTCGATCATCGCAGTACCTATACCGCATTGGAACTAGCAGAAATGGCCGGTAATAAAGATGTAGTGGCTTATCTGAAAAGCCTGAAAGGCGGCATTTAAATAAAATAAGTTCAAACCATATAAAAGCCTCCAGATGGAGGCTTTTTTATGGTGTGAACTTAGGCAGCATCGCCTTCCAGTTCTTTTAAGATAGCGTCATTGAAAGCAGGAATGTCATCCGGATTACGTGAAGTAATCAGTACCCAGTCGCCAGTATTGCAACGGTGAACCTGTTCATCGACCCATTTACCACCGGCATTTTCCAGATCCAGTTTGAGGCTCTTGTACGAAGTCAGGTTTTTATCCTTAATTCGCTGTGCATCAATCAGAACCCATGGCGCATGACAGATTGCGGCAATTGGTTTTTGCTGATCAGCAAAATGCTGCACGATTTTCTGGGCAGATTCATTAATTCTTAAAGTATCTGCATTCACAGTGCCACCAGGAACAACCAAGAGATCATAATCATCCAGTGTGACATGATCAAAACCGGTATCAGGCGTATATGAGGTAGCAGCTTTAGTATCGCCTTTTACTGTTGCCACCTCTTCATTTTTTTCTGCCGCATGAATCACTTCAAATCCTTTGGATTTTAGAAAATTTAAAGGCTCGACCAGTTCATCATGTTCAACGCCTTGGTTTGAAGTAATAAAGAGGACCTTTTTTACCATGATTGCTGTTCCCAAAAAATGTGAGGATTTTCAGATTAACAACAAGGCGATTCTTACAATGTTGGATTTTTAGCTCGGAACTGTTAAACAATGCTAAGAGTTTATAGATAAAAAAGCCCCAACATCCTGTTGGGGCTTTTTTCGTATCTCGTGTCTAGGTATAACTCCTGTCGTACCTCACGTCCTGGTGCACTACTTTATTCTTCTTGTTTTTAGGTATTTGAGCTTGCTGCTCTGTATGTTTGTAGAATAGTCTGAACCTGAAAGCTGGCATAGACGTCGATGGCATCTATCTTTGTACGTATGGGCTTACAGGGTGAAGGCCAATTTTCATAAGTCATTATATTCCTTAGAAGTGTATATCTAAGCCGATATAAGGGCCTTTAAATTCCAGTTCCAAATCTGGCGCATTATTTTGTTCGGCATCAATATTCATGATGCGATAGCCAACTTTAGCCCCTACATCGACCAGCAGGTTATCAATAAAGTCATATTGCAGTTCAGCCTGAACATCAGTCTTTTTAATATCGCTACCATGACTGTAAACCGCTTCAGCTTTAGCACTCATGCCAGTAAATGGCAGTTTTACCCCAGCTGTAGCATAGAGTAATGGACTGTATTCATCTAGATCGTACTGAGTTAGGGCACCTGCATTCAGATTTCTGACTGTACCATCCAGATTGGTCAGACCAGCACCGATATCAGCATGCACAATGGTATCCAGCAGTTCGTAATACAGAATATAGTCGATATTATTGAGTTCGATATCGGCAGCATTCAGCGGGGTGCTTTGTTCGCTATTGCTGTCCAGATTCACATATTTGATTTTGGCATTTGGCAGTAGTGGTACTGGATGTTCAAATGCGACAGAGAGTTGTGCCATGCCTTGGCGATCCAGGTCCTGTTTGCCGGCATTGGCAGACTGGCTATAACCGTCAAAATTCCAGTAGCTGGCATCTGCTTTAAGACCAATCACATCAGCATGGCCTATGCTGCTCAGTCCTAATCCTAGTAATAATGCAGTGAATAATTGTGTACGCATTTCTAATTTTCCTTACGCTTTCTTTAAATTGAGCGATTTTGTTACCTAAATACATCTTCTTAAACGTAATCAGTAAGTGCATGATATAGGTAATTTCTAAAATGTATATGCTAATGTGAAGGGCAGAATAATGGGATCAACAGCAGCACAATATCATCAAGACTACCCATTATATGTGGCAGGACAGCAGGTACAAACGGGTGAATGGCTGGAGGTCAAACATAAATATAGTCAGGAGCTTTATGCTCGTGTCGCGCTGGCAGATGCTGAAACTTTAGAAAAGGCAATTCAGTCTGCGACTCAGGCAGAAGCAGAAATGGCAGCATTGGAACCTTTCCAGAAACAGAAAATTCTGCTGCATTGTGTGAAGCGGTTTAATGAAATCCGTGAAGAACTGACTGAAATCCTGATTGCCGAAGGTGGCAAGCCACGTAAAGCAGCCGGTGCAGAAGTAGAGCGTTTGATCAATACTTTCCAGATTGCGGCAGATGCGGTCACCCAGATGGATCAGGGCCGTATTTTGCCTCTGGCAGTCACCGCTGCAGCTTCAGGCTATCAGGGCATGGTGAAACAGGTACCGATTGGTGCTGTATCCCTGATTAGTCCGTTTAACTTTCCATTAAATCTGACTGCACATAAAATTGCGCCGGCAATTGCTGCAGGTTGTCCATTCGTGTTGAAACCGGCGAGTCTGACTCCGGTTTCAGCCTTAAAAATTGCCGAGATTCTGGCAGAAACTGATTTACCGAAGAATGCCTTCTCAGTTCTGCCTTGTCCACGTGATCTGGCGGATGTACTGGTCACAGATGACCGTTTTAAATTGCTGAGCTTTACCGGTTCCGATGTCGTGGGCTGGGATATGAAAGCTCGTGCCGGCCGCAAAAAAGTCACACTGGAACTCGGTGGCAATGCCGCAGTGATGATTGAGCCAGATACTGAACTTAGTGAACAGCTGATTGACCGTCTGATTGGTGGCGCTTATGGTCATGCAGGGCAGGTGTGTATCAGTGTGCAACGTATTCTGGTGCATCAGGATATTTTTGAAGAGCTGAAAGACAAGCTGGTTCAGAAACTGCAACATCTGAAAGCCGGTGATCCGGATCTGGAAACGACTTTGCTGGGGCCAATGATCAAGGAAGCTGAAGCTAAACGTTTGCATCGCTGGATGGAAGATGCCGTAGCGCAAGGTGCCCATGTACTGACTGGTGGTGAAGTGAAGGGTGCGATGTTTGAACCAATTCTGTTGGAAAAGGTAGATCATCAACTGGAAATTTACCGTAATGAAGTTTTCGGTCCAGTCGCCATTATTGAAGCTTATAGCGATTTTGAATCAGGAGTTGCCTGTATTAATAGCAGTCGTTTTGGTCTGCAAGCCGGCATCTATACCCAGAATCTACAGAAGATGATGTATGCCTGGGAGCATCTGCATGTGGGTGGTGTCATCATTAATGATATTCCGTCATTCCGTGTCGATAATATGCCTTATGGCGGTGTCAAAGATTCCGGTCTGGGTCGTGAAGGCATTCAGTCTGCGATTCGTGACATGCAGGAAGAACGTATGCTTGTCATCAAATGTTAAGCTGACCGAATCAATCAGTACTATTCCACAATCGGCATAAGGAAGGCCGGTTGTGGATTTTTACTTTTTATTGCTCAAAAAGACAGCAGGCTAGGCAGAAAAGATAGGCTGAATAAATTAAGACACAGCTCTGTTTTTATTCAGAAGAAAATAAGCGAAGAAGGTATAAAAATACTTTTTCAATCTCTATTTAATACTTAATGAGTTAAGAGCGAAAAATTGCTTGAAAACTGTAGTAAAACTTAAAAACAATATATTCCAAAAAGTTTGTATACATATAACTAATAAAATCAAGAGCTCAGCGTAGAATTATTGAGCATTTGATAAGAATAGATTATAAAAAAAGAATGTTTTAAGCAGAAATTACAGAAAAAATTTGAAAAAGTCAGTATTGTTGAACCATCTACAAGGTCGGCCTTCTGCTCAGACTTTAAGCAAGCTGTCCGGCTAGCTGACCTGTTTGTATATTAGAATTCGATGCCCAAAAGGTATAACTCTAATTCAAACACCCGAAATAATTGAAATGCTTCTTCAGTGCTCGCGACAAAACCATAACAAGCAGTATTGAATGAAGTTTAAAGTTTAGGTGTTCTATGACAGATACTCGAGAGAATTGGTCGGCACGATCAGGATTTATTATTGCAGCCATTGGCTCTGCCGTTGGTTTGGGGAATATTTGGCGCTTTCCATACGTTGCCTATGAAAACGGCGGCGGGGCATTCCTGATTCCTTATCTGATTGCGATTTTTGCAGCAGGTTTACCTCTATTATTTTTAGATTATGCAGTCGGACATAAGTTCCGCAAAGCACCACCGATGGCTTATAAAAAACTCATGAATGCAGAATCTCTGGGTTGGTGGCAGGTCATGGTGACCCTGATCATCGGGATTTATTATGCCAGCGTCCTGTCTTGGGCCGGCAGCTATATGATTTATTCCTTTGGGCAGCAATGGGGCACAGATACTCAAGCCTTTTTCTTCAATAGCTACCTGCAAAATGGTGAGGGCCTGACCTTCGGTTTTGTTCCGGTACTGTTTTTTGGCCTGGTAGTCGTTTGGGCAGCGGTGATGCTGATCCTTTACGGTGGAGTACGTCGTGGGGTGGAACTGGCGAATAAAATCTTTATGCCATTGCTGGTGATTTTATTCACGATCCTGGTGATTCAGGCAGTACGTTTACCTGGTGCAGTTGATGGCTTAAATGCCTTCTTTACTCCGAACTGGGAAGCCATGACCAATTATAAAGTCTGGCTGGCAGCTTTTGGTCACATCTTCTTCTCACTTTCGGTGGGTTTCGGGATTATGTTGACCTATGCATCTTACTTGAAACGTAAAACCAACCTGACCGGTTCAGGTATCGTAGTGGCATTGGCCAACTCGTCTTTTGAAATTTTGGCGGGTATTGGTGTTTTTGCAGCACTTGGTTTTATGGCGTTCAGTTCAGGTGCAAAGGTTGAAGATGTAGTCTCTGGTGGTATCGGTCTGGCCTTTATTGCCTTCCCGAAAATCATTTCCAGCTTAGGTGCAGGTGGTGATCTGTTTGGCTTCCTGTTCTTTGGTTCATTGACTGTAGCCGGTATTACTTCCATGGTGAGTATCCTGCAGGTGCCAATTGCGGCATTCCAAGACAAGCTGGGCTGGTCAAAGAACAAGTCAGTGACGATTATTGCGGGTGGTTCAGCAGTTGTATCCACCTTGATGTTCTCGACTCATAGTGCCATTACCTTTGTCGATATCATTGACTACTTCGCTAACAACATTGGTATTGTGGGTGGTGGACTGTTCTCGATTATTTTATTGTCCTGGTTCCGTCGTCCATTGATGAAACAGCTGGAAACACATGTGAACGAGTTTGCCAGTCTGAAACTGGGTGGCAGCTGGAAATTCATGCTGACTGTGATCACGCCCTTATCTTTATTATCGGCATTAGGTTTAACCCTGAAATCAATCATGGCAGAAGGTTATGGTGACTATCCTGCAAGTACACTATGGATGATTGGTGGGGGCACGATTGCATTCTTTATTCTGGGCGCCATTCTGTTCAGCCTAGTTAAAGATCGTCATAGTTAGGAGAACGAATATGAATACATCTGCATTAATTATGATGATTTTCTCCATGGTTTTATTATGGGGTGGTCTGGCACTATCTGTCATGCATCTGGCAAAAAATCCAGAAGAACCAGAAGACTAAAAATCTTCACATAAACACATTGTTGCTGTAAATGAAAGTCATTATCATCTTTGGTGATAATGACTTTTTTTATGGGCAGACTTATGGGAATTGCTCCCGTTACTGATGCACAAGTCTATACTGCTTTTGCAGTGACATTTTTAGCAGGTCTGGCTACCCTGGTGGGTGGGGGATTGGTGCTGTTCTTAAAAAAACCGAATTACCGGGTTTTAGCCTTCGGACTGGCCTTTGCTGCGGGAGCAATGATCTATGTCTCGCTCACAGAAATTTTAAATAAATCTATTAGTTCTTTTAGCCTGGCCTTTGATGAAAAATCCGGTTTTGCTTATGGCACCTTTGCTTTTTTATTGGGTGTGGTACTGGTCTTATTGCTGGATCGATTCGTTCCTAATCCGCATGAAACCATTGAGGCACAATCGAAACAGGATCTGAGTCAGCCGCAACTGCTAAGAACCGGCCTGCTGGCCTTATTCGCGATTAGTGCACATAACCTGCCAGAAGGATTGGCGACTTTTTTTGCGACGCTGGAAAGTCCTGCACTGGGTGCACCTTTGGCGGTTGCCATTGCAATTCATAATATCCCTGAAGGTATCGCAATTGCATTACCAGTTTATGGTGCAACAGGCCGTAAAGACTATGCACTTGTGGCCAGTCTGGTTTCAGGTCTTGCTGAACCTCTGGGCGCTGCGCTGGGCTATTTCATTCTGGCACCATATATGAGCCATACTATTTATGGTATGGTGTTTGGGATCATTGGTGGGGTGATGGTTTATCTGGCACTAGACGAACTCTTGCCGACTGCAAAACGTTTTTCTAAAGGTCATGAAACCGTGTATGGTCTGGTCAGTGGGATGGCGGCACTGGCGACCAGTCTAGTGATTTTTAAATTTGTACAATAATAATCTCAAATCAAGACAATAAAAAAGGCAGCCGAAGCTACCTTTTCTTTTAGCAATATCATTTAAGCAGTCTTTTCAATCCGGCAATAGAAAAAGCCATCGCCTTGACCGGTTTTAGGTAGCAGCTGACGACCATGAATCTGTTTAATACCCCAATTCGCTTCGATCTTGATTTCTTTAGCATCAGCATGGGTAGTAAAGAACTCGACCATCTGCTGTTCGTTTTCTGCTTTGAGAATTGAACAGGTGATATAGAGCAGGGTACCACCGACTTTGAGTTGCTGCCACATATTTTCCAGAATCTGCTTTTGCAGCTCTACCGTCTGGGTGATATCAGTTGAATGACGCAGTAAACGAATATCTGGATGGCGACGCATTACACCGATGGCTGAACATGGCGCATCCAGCACGATACAGTCCGGCTGTTCCGGTGCCTGCCAGGTAATGGCATCTGCAGCCTTAATTTCAACATGATCGCCTTCCAGTAACAGACGTTCAAGATTTTCAGTGACACGTGTTAAACGCTTGGCATCCTGATCCAGTGCAATCAGTTTACGCGGCTGATATTTTTCTAGAATATGCGCCGTTTTACCACCCGGTGCTGCACAGGCATCAATAACATACTTGTCATCCAGATTTGGCAATAAGGTAGCGCAGAGCTGGGCATGTTCATCCTGTACCGAAAAACCACCGATATCAAAACCAGGTAAATCAGGTATTTGTACATTGGCATCGAGAATAATCCCGACCTTGGAAATCGTACAGGCGTGGGCAGGAATTTCGTGCTCTTCCAGAATTTCCAGATAGTCCTCGCGGCTAACCTGACGTTCATTTACGCGCAAGGTCAGTGGAGCAATCTGCTTTAACTCATGACTTAGTTCAGTGAGCTGTTCTGGCCAGTCTTTTTTCAGGCGTTTAAAGAGCCAACTTGGCAGGCCATGAGCCTGATCCAGTGCTGCCTGAAATTTCGATATTTCACGTGAAACACGGCGCAGGATGGCATTCACTACGCCACTTAAAGCCTGATAGCCGAGTTGCTTTACGGCAGTCACGGTTTCAGAAATGGCAGCGTGTGGCGCGATTCGGGTTTCCAGTAACTGGTATAGGCCGACATAGAGACAGGTTTCGACCGTGTCATTATTTAAAGGCTTCACTAGCAGAGGCAAGGTAATACTTTTAAGTGCATACCATTGACGTAAAGTACCCAACACCAGTTCATGGAACAGGGCACGGTCACGGTCAGCCACTTTCTTTAAATGCAGCGGCAAAATGCTAGCCAGAGATTGTCCTTGCTGTACAGCAAGTAAGGTACGAATCACTTGGGCACGCAAGTTAAGGTGAGATGTGCCTGATTCAGAATGACTCATGCCAATAATTGTCCTACATGTAATTTTTGGGTCTGGTTAATTTGTACCGGATTGAGCGGTTTGCCGCCCGGCCATTGCAGTGAAGTGAGACACACTGCTTTTTCATCACCACAGGCTACATGCACACCCTGTTTATCAATCGCCAGAATCGTGCCAGCGGCATGACAGTGTGCATTTTTTTCTGAGAGTACCGAACCCCAAACCCGCAGGTTGTTATTTTCATCCAGAGGGATAAAAGCCACCGGCCAAGGATTAAAGGCACGGATATTACGGTCAATATTAGAGGCAGTACAGCTCCAGTCAATTCGGGCTTCTGCTTTAGACAGCTTATGAGCATAGACGGTAAGTTCTTCGTCCTGCACTTCCCGGGCAGCTAAATACTGTTGTAATTTTTCTTCAGATTCCAGTACTGCTACAATCGCTTCCGCACCTTGCGCAGCCAGTTTATCGTGCAGGCTGGCTGAGGTATCTTCTGCAGTAATAGGACATAAGGTTTTATACATCATGTCACCGGTATCCAGCCCGGCAGCCATTTTCATGATGGTCACGCCAGTTTCGTGATCACCTGTTGCAATTGCACGTTGGATCGGCGCAGCACCACGCCAGCGTGGCAGCAGTGAACCATGAATATTCAGGCAACCATATTTAGGCGTATCCAGAACCACTTGCGGCAAAATCAGACCATAGGCAGCTACAACCATCACATCAGCATCCAACGCTTTTAACTCAGCCTGAGCTGCCAGACCTTCTTCTGTTGAAGACTTGAAATGAAGTGGCTGATATACCGGAATGTCATGTTCAAGCGCCAGCTGTTTCACGGCAGAAGCGGTAAGTTTTTGACCACGACCGGCTTTACGATCCGGCTGAGTATAGACCGCCACAATTTCATGATCGGTTTTGAGAAGCGCAGCCAATGCAGTTGCTGCAAATTCTGGTGTGCCTGCAAATATGATTTTCACACATGAAATTCCAAATAAACTTGGCAGCTATTATAAGCTAAAAGCCAAATGGCCGCCTAATCTACAATGCACTTAACTGTTACAGCGATTATAGATTCCTACTTTTAATTAAATTTTATATAAAAAAAACTCATGCAAATTCTAAAAATTATTCATGAAAGTTTTGTATTGTCCGATCCATGATGGCGGTATAGTAGCTTTATTAAGAGATTTTTATTGTCAGCTCACCGAGACCTCTCTATAGACATTTTTGTCTGCATCTACAACGAATAGGTCATCTTGTAAAACAATGGCTTGTAGTATGATAGGTCTAACATTCGACTGATTTAAGCTCATTGTCAGTATGATCTAGCCAGAGTGAACCTTTTTCGGTTCATTTCAAGCTCAAACTTTGTTGGAAATATAAAATGCCTGACTATCGTTCAAAAACATCGACACACGGAAGAAACATGGCGGGTGCGCGTGGCTTATGGCGCGCAACTGGGATGAAGGATGAAGACTTCGGTAAACCGATTATTGCAGTGGTGAACTCATTCACCCAGTTTGTACCGGGTCATGTTCACCTTAAAGATCTAGGCCAGCTCGTGGCACGTCAGATTGAACAGGCAGGCGGTGTAGCAAAAGAATTCAATACCATTGCTGTAGATGACGGCATCGCGATGGGTCATGACGGTATGCTGTATTCACTGCCTTCACGCGACCTGATTGCTGACTCGGTAGAATATATGGTCAGCGCACACTGTGCCGATGCCATGGTGTGTATCTCGAACTGTGACAAGATCACTCCGGGGATGTTGATGGCGGCAATGCGTCTGAACATTCCGGTAGTATTCGTGTCTGGCGGTCCGATGGAAGCGGGTAAAGTAAAAATCCGTGGTAATGACAAAGCCATCGACCTGATCGATGCGATGATCGTCGCTGCAGATGATAACTATACTGACGAAGAAGTTGCAGAATACGAACGTTCTGCATGTCCAACCTGTGGTTCATGTTCAGGTATGTTCACTGCGAACTCAATGAACTGTTTGACTGAAGCATTGGGTCTATCACTTCCAGGTAACGGTTCAACTTTAGCAACTCATGCGAACCGTAAAAAACTGTTCGAACGTGCAGGTTCTCTCATTGTGGAACTGGCAAAACGCCATTATGAACAAGATGATTACAGCGTATTGCCACGTTCAATGGTGACCAAAGCATCGTATGAAAATGCCATGACTTTGGATATCGCGATGGGTGGTTCAACTAACACAGTACTTCACCTGTTAGCTGCTGCAAATGAAGCAGGTGTAGACTTTACGATGGATGATATCGACCGTCTGTCTCGTAAAGTACCAGTGCTTTGTAAGGTTGCTCCTGCGAAGAATGACGTGCATATGGAAGATGTACACCGTGCCGGCGGTATTATGTCGATTCTCGGCGAACTGGATCGTGCAGGCCTGTTAGATACCTCTGTCGGTACGGTTCACGAAGCAACATTAAAAGATGCTTTGGACAAGTGGGACATCATCCGTACTGAAGATGAAGAAGTGTATAAATTCTTTAAATCAGCACCAGGTGGTGTACCGACTCAGACTGCATTCTCACAAGATCGTTACTACTCACGTCTGGACGGCGACCGTGAAAATGGTGTGATCCGTAATGCAGAACGTGCCTTCTCTAAAGACGGTGGTCTGGCTGTGCTTTATGGTAATATCGCACTCGATGGCTGTATCGTAAAAACGGCCGGTGTAGATGAATCAATCCTGAAATTCAACGGGACTGCACGTGTATTTGAAAGTCAGGATTCAGCAGTTGAAGCGATCTTGGGCGGTAAAATCACAGCAGGTGATGTGGTTGTGATTCGTTACGAAGGTCCACGTGGTGGCCCTGGTATGCAGGAAATGCTATACCCAACCAGCTACCTGAAATCTAAAGGTCTTGGTAAAGAGTGCGCACTTCTGACTGACGGCCGTTTCTCTGGTGGTTCTTCAGGTCTGTCGATTGGTCACGTTTCTCCAGAAGCTGCTGAAGGTGGTGCGATTGGTCTGGTTGAAGATGGCGACCGTATCGAAATCGATATTCCAAACCGTACCATTCACCTAGCTGTTGATGATGCGACTATGGCCGCTCGTCGTGCAGCACAGGATGAAAAAGGATGGCATCCAGTGGAAGACCGTCCACGTAAGATTTCTAAAGCATTAAAGGCCTATGCAATGCATACCACAAGCGCTGCAAAAGGTGCAGTTCGTGAAATCTAAGCTGTAAATCTTTATAGTGCAAAAAAGCACTCCAGAGGGGTGCTTTTTTTATTTTTGATAATTGCACTACCTCAAATAACTGAATCAGATACACAGAGTCTTACTTTTATCTAAAGATCGCTTTCTATACAATCAAATAAAACCTAGACAGCTTTTAGGCTTCACAAGAATTACATCCAGGACGAATAAAATGAGTAAAGACAATATCCGAGAACATTCTGCTCCCGTCTATGAAGGCATCGAGAATGCACCGGCCCGTTCCATGATGCGTGCCACCGGTTTTCAGGATGAAGACTTTACTCGTCCGTTTATCGGGATCGCGTCAACCTGGGCCAATGTGACCCCTTGCAATATGCATATTGATGGCCTGGCACGTACAGTCGAGCAGGGCGTGAATGCTGCCGGTGGTAAGGGCATTATCTTTAATACCATCACTATTTCTGACGGGATCTCGAACGGTACTGAAGGCATGAAATATTCCTTGCTATCGCGGGAAATTATTGCCGATTCGATTGAAGCAGTAGTTGGTTGTCAGGCCTATGATGGCGTGATTGCCATTGGAGGTTGTGACAAAAACATGCCGGGCTGCATCATGGGCTTGGCGCGTCTGAACCGCCCGGGTCTGTTTATTTATGGCGGTACCATCAAACCAGGTGAAGGCCATACCGACATGATTTCGGTATTTGAAGCGGTGGGTCAGCATGCCAAAGGCGAAATTAATGCGATTCAGGTGAAACACATTGAAGAAGTGTCGTTGCCGGGCCCAGGTTCTTGTGGCGGGATGTACACCGCGAACTCCATGGCCTCTGCGATTGAAGCCCTCGGTATGAGCTTACCGGGTTCATCAGCACAGGAAGCGGTGTCTGAAGACAAACAGATCGATTGTGCCCGTGCTGGTGAAGCAGTGATGAACCTACTTCGTCTGGACATCAAGCCACGTGACATCATGACCAAAGCGGCTTTTGAAAATTCAATTAAAGTATTGATTGCGTTGGGTGGATCAACCAATGGTGTACTGCATTTGTTAGCCATGGCGCATACGGCGGGTGTTGAACTAAGCCTAGATGACTTTGTACGAATTGGTAAAGAAATTCCTGTCGTGGCCGATGTCCGCCCATCCGGTAAATACCTGATGTCAGAACTGATTGCTATTGGTGGAATCCAGCCATTGATGAAACGCATGCTGGATGCTGGCATGCTAGATGGTTCCTGCCTGACTGTGACTGGAAAAACACTGGCAGAAAACCTGGCCGATGTAGAAGATTATCCAGAAGGTCAGCAGATTATCTTGCCATTCGACAAACCGGTGAAAAAAGATTCGCATCTGATCATTATGAAAGGCAACCTGTCACCGAATGGTGCAGTCGCCAAAATTACCGGTAAGGAAGGTCTATATTTCAAAGGACCGGCACGGGTGTTTGAAGGCGAACAGGGCGCGATGCGCGGGATTCTGGATGGCGAAGTTCAACCAGGTGAAGTGGTCGTCATTCGCGGTGTCGGGCCTAAAGGTGGGCCGGGTATGCCGGAAATGCTGAAACCGACTTCTGCCATTATTGGTAAAGGTCTGGGGGATTCAGTCGCACTTATTACTGATGGCCGTTTCTCAGGTGGAAGTCATGGTTTTGTGATTGGTCATGTCACACCAGAAGCCTATGAGGGTGGTCCGATTGGTCTGGTGCAAAATGGTGATGAAATTTCCATTAATGCGGAAACCCGTGAAATGACTTGGCATATTTCGGATGAAGAGCTTGCTGCACGTCAGGCGGCCTGGGTGAAACCGAAACCGAATTACACTCACGGGGCACTGGCGAAATTCGCCAAACTAACCTCTGGGGCGGAGACCGGGGCCGTGACTGACCTAAATCTTGAAATCTAAAGTCCTAGAAAACATTGAACATTTGTTGCTGACTTGATATAAGTTTTGCACAAGACTTATATCAGGTCATAAACATCCTCATAATAGAATGTTGAATAAAACGATCCTGCTGGCAAGGGCTGGCATGACAAAATCTTTTCGAGGCACCTCTCATGTCCCTGCTACGCCGTTGGTTTGATCCAATCCGATCGAGTTGGTTTTACCAGAAACCAGTTCGTCAAACGGTGTTATCTATTGAAGATGGCTTGAGCATCCATTTAAGACTGGATGATGTTTATAGTTATCTGGCGGTACAACAATTACCGCAACTAGAAGAAATTCTCAGTCCGGAACTGAAGCCACTCAAAGTCATCATTTCAGATCAGCGGGCTGAACCGCCTAATCAAATGTCTTTTGATGAATGGCAGCACTATTGCCTGAATGATGCCAAAATTTTATCTAAACAGCATCGTTTCAGCTTTCATGAGACCCCAGAATTACCGACAGCTGAAGCCTTAAAGCAGGCAGAAACTATCCTGAGAAATACACCGTTACGCGGACAGGATTTTCTATATTTGCTAGAAGATGTATTCCATATGCTCTGGCAAAAACAGAACGGAAAATTGCGTACCTTATATGCGATGGCTAGCCGTCATCATGCGCCGCAGAATTTTCCGGAACGAATTTTTGAGCATAGTCCGATTCTGGCCAGCTATTTCCAGTTTGGCGGACGCCAGTATCAGGCGGTAGATGACTTGTTACGTCTGACCCGTCGTCTGAAACAGCAGAGATTACTGACCGGCAACCCGATTTTCCTGATCAATCATATTGAATGGCGCGAGCATCTAATCAGTGATGCTGAAGAGCTGAATGAAATCCAGTCCATGGATCCAGAGCTAGACCTGTATATCGCTCTGGAAGATCCGATTTCCTGGTTATTGTTGGCTTATATTAAAGAAGAGCTGGCTGATTTTTATAATATCCAGTTGAATGTCTATCCGCTGTCTTATCAGGGACGGGACTGGTTTGACTGGAGTCTGGCGACGCGCTTATCCAAGCGAACTGAAGTCAAATTTACCCCATTCTGCCGGCCAACCGAGCAGGCCGTGATGCCGATGGCGCAGTTGTTTTATAGCTGTCCGGAAGAGCAGCGGATTGAAGCCATGTACCAGATGCTGAAAGCGGTCTGGACTCGTGGTTATGATCTGTCTTATGCAGCGCATTTCAAGCGTATGCAGCAGGAACTGAATATTACTGAACTGACCCAGGAAGACGTTCTGGCCAAGTTGCAGGAAAATGACACCTTATGTGAAATGAAGTCCCAGCCGAATTTACCGGTCCTAGAACTGCGTATTGATGGGCAAAGTTATACATTTAATAGCTTATATCGTGTCTGGATGATTGAAAGTATTTTCAGTAATGTGTTAGAAGAAAAGTATAAGAGTGATAACTAAACTGAAAGTGACTGAATAAACATGGAAAAAATCAAAGCTGAATCATTACAACATGCACGTCAACAGATCGATGCCATTGATACAGCTTTAGTCGAGCTGATCGCTGCGCGTCAATTTTATGTTGATCAAACCACCCGTTTTAAAAAAACTGAAACTGATCTGCAATCACCGGAGCGTATGGAGCAGATCGTGGAAAATGTCAAAGCCTTGGCACAACAGCAGGGTGTGGATCAGGCGTTTATTGAGCATCTGTACCGGGAAATGTTCCAGTATTTCATTCAGCGTGAACTGAAAGAGTTTCGTCCTTAAACAATTTTCATATCCGATTTTTGCTGATGCATCTGATGAGTTTCAGCACGTCCATCTGAAGCCTCAAGATTTACTTGAGGCTTCCTTCTTAAAACCCTGATTTTACTCTATTCGTGATTTCTATAGCATGGGCTTAAATCAATTTAGGGTCATCAGATGACTGCTTTTGTTATTGCTATTTTTGCTCTGGCTGGTCTGATTAAAGGCACCATTGGATTAGGTTTGCCGGCTGTGTCCATGGGTTTGCTGACCATATTTATGAGCCCATTCCAGGCAGCAACTTTACTGATTGTGCCTTCGATGCTGACCAATTTCTGGCAACTCTTTGCCGAAGGTCATGTGCTGAAACTGATTCGCCGTTTCTGGCTTCTGCTGGCAGGCATTATTGTGGGTTCGGTCTGGAGTATTTTCCCGACTTTAGGCCATTCTGAATTTCATAGTGAAGCCTTACTAGGCGGGATGCTTGCTCTATATGGCCTATATGGTTTACTGGCAAAACGGATGCCAGATTTAAGCCAGCATGAAAAGTGGCTTTCTCCGATTATGGGATATCTCGGGGGTGCCTTGACCGTGGCGACTGGGGTAGTGGTAATTCCAGTCGTGCCTTATTTGCAAACCCTGCATTTAAAACGTGATGATCTGGTTCAGGCCTTAGGGTTGGTATTTACCACCTCAACGGTGTGTTTGGCAGTTTTTCTGCACCGAAACCCGGTGGAAGATATGCCGATTGATTATGCCATGTCGGCGATTGCACTGATTCCGGCCTTGATCGGGATGTGGTTCGGCAAAAAAATCCGTTTCCGTATCCCTGAACAGAAATTCCGGACAGTATTTTTTATCGGCCTGATCGCCTTAGGCAGCTATATGATGCTGCATTAATTCGGCTGGATTTAATTCAGGATTTTTTGTACATCCGAAGAAATGAGGAACTGGCTAAAGTGCTGATAGGCCGTACTTAGTTCATCAAAGTTCTTTGCAGCTAACAATAACTTGCGGTTGGCCCAATCTCCTGTCAGTTGGATTTGCTGAAATGCATAGAGCTTCGACAAACGTTGTGCAGCACGTTCTGGCATGATCGCGATACCTACACCATTGGCCACAACCTGGGCAATGGCGGCAAAATTTGGTAAGCGTAAGCGGTATTGAATTTCACAGTTCAGCAAGCGAGCCTGAGTTTCGATGGATTGCTGCAAAGAGTGATATTGCATCAGACCAACAAAAGGATAACTCAGACAGTCTGCTAATTTTAATGCCTGATTCGTTGCCAGACCATGCGGTTCAGGGCAGATCAGCACCAGAGGATCATCTGAAAATTCCAGAGTCTGTAATTGTGGTGCAGGAAAAAAGCTGGAAATAAGTCCCAGCTTGGCAGTACCACTCGCCAAAGCCGCAATGATGTCATTGCTCTCTGCTTCTTTGAGGTCGATCTGGATATTTGGGTTATTTACCAGATACTGTGGCAATAATAGGGGAAGGTACTCACTTTGTGCTGAAGAGTTACACCATAAGCTGATATTNNCAGAATGGCGGCTGAACAGACTGACCTGATATTGCTGTTCCAGCTTTTTAATCCGCTCACTGGCTGCCTGTAAGGAAATAGCAGAGCGTTCAGCACCTTTGGTCAGACTACCTGTGTCGACTATATTGAGAAAAAGACGTAAATCAAAAAAATCCAGACGCATCGGCAGGATGCTCATATAAAAGATCAGGCCTATTTAAACAATTCTTGCGATATAAAAAAAGCAGCCCGGAGGCTGCTTGAAAATTTAAGTCTTCGAATTATTTTTTATCGACCAGGCTAAAGAACCAGTTCAGGAATAACGCAGCAAAGGTCGCTGTACCAATTCCACCGAGGTTAAAGTTACCAAAGGTTAGAGCAAAGTCACCTGTACCCAAAATAATGGTCACTGCTGCCACCATCAGGTTTTTGTTCTGTGAAAAATCGACTTTATTTTCGATCCAGATTTTCGCACCGGCAATAGTAATCAAACCAAAGACTACAATAGAGGCGCCGGTTAAAATCGCCGTTGGAATGGTATGAATAATCGCACCAAACTTTGGTGATAAACCGAGGAATACCGCAAATACACCCGCAACAGCAAAGATAATCGTTGAATAGACACGGGTAACGGCCATCACACCAATATTTTCACCATAGGTGGTCATACCCGGTGCGCCCACACCACCTGCCAGGGTAGTCGCAATACCATCCGCTACAAAAGCTTTACCAATATGCGGATCCAGATTTTCACCGGTCATGGCACCTACGGCTTTAATATGTCCCAAGTTTTCTGCAATCAGAATCAGGGCAATAGGCGCAATGATCAGCATGGCATTGGTATCAAATACAGGCGCATGGAAGCTCGGAACACCAAACCAGCCAGCTTGCTGAATTGGCGCAAAATCAATTGCAGTACCATAGCCCATCACATTACTTAAAATGTAGTAAATGAAGTAAGCCAGCAATAAACCGATCAAGAGCAATAAACGCTGTACCAGACCTTTGGTAAACACTGCAATGGAACCCATACACAGTACGGTCACCAGTGACATCCACATATTAAAGGTATTACCCATGACGTTTTTCACGGTCACAGGGGCCAGGTTCAGACCAATAATCATCACCACGGCACCAGTCACGACAGGTGGCATCAATTTTTCAATCCAGCGGGTTCCCGTTGCCATCACCAGAACACCCATTAAGGCATAAAGCACACCACAGGCAATAATCCCGCCAGCGGCGACACCAATATTTGGATTCAGTCCGCCAGCACCTGCATAACCGGTTGCCGCAATCACCACCCCAATGAACGCAAAGCTTGAACCCAGATAACTTGGTACACGACCACCCGTGATCAGGAAGAACAGGATGGTACAGATCCCCGACATTAAAATGGCCAGATTGGGATCAAAACCCATTAGAAATGGCGCCAGTACCGTCGCACCGAACATGGCAAAGGCATGTTGTACCCCCAAGATCAGGGTCTGGGCAGGCGGTAAATACTCTGCGGTACCTACTGGTCGTGCATCGATACTACCCTCATAAGGGCGCCACTTGGGAAACCAATTGGACATAAAATGAGCACTCAAAAGATAAATTGTGCACATCATACTCTTGTTTTTTAGAAGATTTAATCACTGAAACAAAATTTTTGTTCAAATTAATTCTATGACTTTATTTGAGATTTTACCGTGCGGTAAAAGTTTTTTAAATCAAAACTAAAGTTAAATCAGTGGATTAATTCCCGGACAATTCATATTCAACTTCTATAAGTAATTTTAATTTGATATATAAATAAAGCTTTTTTTGGCTATTGACTGATCAATAAAAAAGCACATCGTGTAGATGTGCTTTAAATGGAAGAGAAAAAAATCAACCGGTATTTCGTAAACCAGCTGCGATCCCGGCAATACTCACCATCAGGGCATGATCGACCGGAGTGTGTTCAGCCTGCTGCTGTTCCAGATATAACCGACGACGTTTCATCAGTTCGGCTTGTAGTAAATGGAGCGGTAACAGATAAGGTTTACGCACCGTCATAGACTGGTCTAAGACGCCATTACTACTGAGCAGTTTAGATTCCCCTTTTAAGGTTAATAAGGTCTGGATCGCATCCTGCAAGCGTTGACGTAGTTCCGTGCCGAGCTCTTTCAGGTCTTCATCCTGAGTCAGATGTGATTCGTAATAGAGCGCGACATTGCTGTCTGCTTTGGAGAGTACCATTTCCAGCATATCAATCAGGGTCTGGAAATAAGGCCATTCAGTCAGCATTTCATCCAGAATCGTACGTTGCCCTTGATCCAGTACCTCATTTAATGCGGCACCGGTACCCAGCCAAGCCGGTAACATCAAACGAATTTGAGTCCAGGCAAAGACCCAGGGAATAGCACGCAAGGATTCAATCCCGCCGCTGACCTTACGTTTGGCAGGACGTGAACCAAGCGGCAGCATTTGCAGTTCCAGTTCTGGGGTCACGGTACGCAGGTATTTCACGAAATGTGGATTTTCACGTACTGTCTGACGATAGACCTGTACCGACAGATCGGTCATCTTATGCATCAGATCACGCCATTCCGGTTTCGGTTCGGGTGGCGGTAATAAAGTCGCTTCCAAAGTCGCTGCAGTATAAATTTCTAGATTTTGTAGCGCGATTTCTTCCAGACCAAATTTAAAGCGAATCATCTCACCCTGTTCAGTCACCCGGATGGCGCCTGAAATCGAACCCGGCGGTTGTGAGAACAGCGCTTGCTGGGTTGGTGCACCACCACGGCTGATCGAGCCGCCACGACCATGGAACAGGGTCAGCTGGATACCATGCTGTTTGGCGACTGCGGTCAGTTCTTCCTGCGCACGGTACTGTGCCCAGTTGGCTGACATAAAGCCGGCATCTTTGGCCGAATCCGAATAACCAATCATGACTTCATGCTTGCCCTGAATATGCTGTTTGTACCAGTGCATATTAAAGAGTGTCGACATGGTGTCAGCAGCGCCGTCGAGATCTTTTAAGGTTTCAAATAAAGGTACTACCCGTAAAGGCTGTTTAATCCCGGCTTCTTTTTGCAGCAGCAAGACGGCCAGCACATCACTTGGATATTCGGCCATGGAAATAATATAGGCGCCCAGAGATTCACTTGGCTGTTCAGCCAGCGTGCGCATAGTGGTAAACACTTCCTGCACATCCGGATGTTCAATCAGGCTACCCGCTGGTTCATTCAGGTGTTTAGGTAGTAAAGGGCGTTTACTTTGCAGTTCCTGCAGCAAGAAGTTTTGACGGGCCTGTTCGGTCCAGGTTTCAAAATTACCCAGACCCAGATATTCAGTAATGGCTGAAATAGCCTGACGATGACGACCAGATTCCTGACGGATATCCAGTTTGAGCAGTTCAATTCCGAAACAGTTTACCCGGTAAATCAGGTCCAGCAGACTACTATTGGCAAGTTCTGCTAGATTGCACGCCATCAATGAGCGATAACAGGTCAGTAAAGGTTTTAATAACTCATCTTTACTCTTAATGACCCGACTATCATCCGCATCTTTGCCATGCAGTTTTTCAGCCAGCCAGGCACGGGTGATTTTTAGACGTTCACGGATATCGCGTAAATATTCACGGTACGGTTCAGGATGTTGATGGCCTAACGCCTGTGTAATTTCATCACTGCATTGCTGAATAGAAAGTTCCCAGCGCAGGTTTTCAATATCACGCAGATACAGATCAGCTGCTTTCCAGCGCGACAACCACAATACTTCCTGAGTCACATTATGTGTCACATTCGGATTGCCATCCCGGTCGCCACCCATCCAGGAAGCGAAACGTACCGGAGCAACATCCAGTGGTAGGGTCTGTCCGCATTGCTCCTCAACCATGCCGTTCAGTTCACGAATGAATTTAGGTACAGCATTCCAGAGGGTCTGTTCAATTGTCGTAAAGCCCCATTTGGCTTCATCCACTGGGGTTGGGCGATGTTGACGGATTTCATCAGTTTGCCAGGCAGAACTGATGAGCTGTTTTAAGTCAGCCGAGACTGCCTGACGTTCACGCGGGGTCAGTTTCTGCTGGTCAAATTTGGACAGGGCATTATTGATGCCATCATATTTCTGGATCAGGGTGCGTCGGCTGACTTCTGTTGGATGTGCGGTCAGTACCAGTTCAATCTTTAATTCACAGATTTGCTGATATAAGGTTTCTGCAGAAATTTCTTGCTGTTTGAATTTCTCAAATAAAGGCACCAGAGGATTTGGAGATTCTGTAGTTTCCTCAAATTCGCTTTGACGGCGTCGACGTACCACATGGTACTGTTCGGCAATATTGGCAAAGTTTAAGAAATGGGTGAAGGCACGGGTCAATGGCAGGATTTCATGATCTTCTAGAGTCAGGAATAATTGTTCCAGCTGTTTTTCTGCTTCAACCTGTCCATCGCGAGCACCTTTCGATAAGGCCCGAATTTGCTCGACCTGATTAAACAAATCTTGCCCCGCATGTAACTTCAGGGTTTCTCCCAGCAAATTACCCAGTAAACGTACGTCTTCGCGTAGAGGTGCATCAATCTGTTGAACCATTTTTTATTTCCCTCCGATTCTTCCTTTGACTATACCCCGACTGCATGACAATCCAAGTCTTTTGCAGACAAAAGTTGAATATCATTTGTTGATAATTGAACGAATTTTAGTCCTTACGCTGTTGCAAGGATCCGGCCAGATAAAAGAAATTTAACGGGAAATCGCATATTTCAGTATAAAGAGCTCAATGGCCTGCTGAATGATCTGATGACGTTGTTGCATGTCGGGTAGCGGACTTAAGCCCAATAAGACTTTGTGATGCCGCATACCTAATAGTAAGGACACCATCAGTTCGGTCTGATGCTGCGGATCATCAGTCTGGATAAATTGATGTTGCTGCGCCTGCTCAAAGAAATCATGCCAGGCCTGATTCAGCTTGATATGTGAGGCTGTATAAAAACGTTCCGCCAACGGATTTTTTTCATAGGCCAGTTGCATGATGAGCAGGTCCAGTTTGAGGGCTTCCGGCAGATTGGCAATATTGAATGAGCGCAGACAGATCTGATATAGCTCCTGCTTGAAATCACTATCAGGCTGCAGAACTTTAGGAGATTCCTGCAGAATTGCCTCACAGGTTTCTTCAACCGCACAGCTAAACAGCGTGGCCTTATCCTGAAAATGATTATAGACAGTGAGTTTGGTCACCCCGGCTTCCAGCGCAATCTGGTTCATGCTGGAACCATGATAACCATGCTGTAAAAACAGCTGTTTCGCTGCGTTCAGAATACGCTGGCGTTTCTCCAGATCCTTGGGTCGTCCAACCGGTATTTGCACAATTTCATCCAAAAAAAATCAATATGGTCATTGTTTTAACTGCAGAATCCTAATTAGTGTACCGGGTGGTATATTAATTAAAAAATAAGCAATTTATATATCTACTTATTTTGCCCTAAAAATGATGATTAGATAAGAGCGAACAATAATGAGCACGATACAGAGCGCACTGGCTGGCATGATCGTCCTATGCAGTATGGCTTTCTCAGGATGTAGCAAGGACAGCGCTGCAGCAGAACAGGAAGTTCCATTTGTCATGGTGACCACACCGAAAACTTCACATCAGGAATTGAAAAGCTATGCCGGTGATGTCCAGGCACGTCAGCAAACAGCACTGGCGTTCCGGGTAGGCGGGCAGGTCACCCAGCGCTTTGTCGATGTGGGCGATCAGGTAAAAGTGGGGCAGATCTTGGCGACCCTAGATGTGAAAGATGCTCAACTTCAATTAAATGCAGCACGTGCCCAGCTGGAAAGTGCTCAATCGGCCAGTAAAATTGCTCAGGATGAATTACAGCGTTTCAAGCAGCTGTTACCCACCAATGCCGTGAGCCGTTCGCAATATGATGCGATTGAAAACCAATATAAGGCAGCCGCGTCAAATCTGAAACAGGCTCAGTCTAATTATGATACGGCTAAAAACCAGACCGCTTATAACCAGCTCATTGCTAATAAAAATGGGGTGATTACTGCACGCAATATCGAAATTGGTCAGGTCGTTGCAGCAGGGCAGGCGGCCTTTGAACTGGCGATAGCCGGTGAGCGTGAAGTCGTGATTGGGGTTCCTGAACAGGCGATTTCCGAAATTAAAACCGGTCAGCCGGCCTGGGTCACGTTATGGTCCAAACCGAATGAAAAATTCGCCGCCTTTGTTCGTGAGATTTCACCTGCAGCAGATCAATCGCGTACCTTCCGGGTGAAAGTGGCTTTACGCGAAGGTAATAGCCAGATCCAGCTCGGTCAGAGTGCCCGGGTGTTCTTCCAGAACAGTCAGGACAATATCCTTAGCGTTCCTTTATCCAGCGTTTCAGCGACCGATCAGCAGGCCTATGTGATGGTAGTCAAGCCGGATCATACCATCCGCAAAGTGCCGGTTCAGCTGGGTGCTTATGGCCGTGATTCTGTACCAGTTCTCAGTGGGTTAAAGGCTGATGATTATGTGGTGATTGGTGGGGTGCATCTGCTGCGTGACCAGCAAAAAATAAATCCGATTGACCGTGAAAACCGTAGTGTGAAAATTCAGGCAGGGAGTTAAATATGAACTTTAACCTGTCTGAATGGGCCTTAAAGAATAAAGGTCTGGTACTGTATTTCATGATCCTGCTCGGTTTGGTGGGTATCGTGTCCTATTCCAAACTGTCACAAAGTGAGGACCCGCCGTTTACCTTTAAGGTGATGGTAATCCAGACCTATTGGCCGGGTGCCAGTGCCAAGGAGGTGTCCTTACAGGTCACCGACCGGATTGAAAAAGAGTTAATGACTACCGGACAGTATGACCGGATCATGGCCTATTCCCGTCCGGGGGAATCCATGGTGACTTTTATTGCCAAGGATTCTTTGGCTTCCAAGGATGTCGCGGATGTCTGGTATAACGTCCGTAAGAAAATCAATGATATTCGGCATGAATTGCCGCAAGGCGTACAAGGTCCATTCTTCAATGATGAGTTTGGTGATACCTTTGGTAACATCTATGTCATCAAGGGTAATGACTTCGATTATGCCACGCTTAAAGAATATGCCGACCGTTTGCAGTTACAATTGCAACGGGTCAAGGATGTTGCCAAAGTTGAACTGATTGGACTCCAAGACCAGAAAATCTGGATCGAAATCTCCAACACCAAAGCTACCCAGCTCGGTATTCCGGTCACTGCCATTCAGCAGGCACTGCAGCAGCAAAATGCCATGACTCAGGCGGGCTTTTTTGAAACCGGTTCTGACCGGATTCAGGTACGGGTGAGTGGTGCGCTGAATAATGTCGAAGAACTGCAGCAGCTACCTTTACTGGTGAATGGCAAGACCATCCAGCTTGGCGATGTGGCGGAGGTTTATCGCGGCTTTACTGATCCAGCACAACCGCGTATGCGCTTTATGGGCGAAAATGGCATCGGTATTGCCGTATCGATGCGTAAAGGCGGCGACATCATTGCCTTGGGTAAAAATCTGGAACAGGAATTTGCCCGGTTGCAGAAAACTTTGCCTCTGGGGATGGATCTGCAAAAAGTATCCGACCAGCCAGTGGCGGTGAAACGCAGTATTAATGAATTTATGAAAGTTCTGGCCGAGGCCGTGATTATTGTTCTCTTGGTCAGTTTTTTCTCACTCGGTTTCCGTACCGGTCTGGTGGTGGCCTTCTCGATTCCACTGGTACTGGCGATGACCTTTGCCGGGATGCAATTATTTGATGTTGGCCTGCATAAAATTTCTCTGGGCGCCCTGATTCTGGCACTTGGCCTGTTGGTAGATGACGCGATCATTGCCATTGAAATGATGGCAATCAAAATGGAGCAGGGCTTTAGCCGCTTACAGGCGGCCGGTCATGCCTGGCGGACGACTGCTTTTCCAATGCTGACCGGAACCCTGATTACTGCTGCCGGTTTCCTGCCGATTGCGACAGCAGCGTCGAGTACCGGGGAATATACCCGCTCGATTTTCCAGGTGGTGACGCTGGCGCTATTAGTATCTTGGATTGCCGCAGTTCTGTTTGTGCCTTATCTGGGTGACAAACTCCTGCCAGATTTCAATAAGGATCTGGTGCAGAGAGCGCCATGGTATCAGCGTCTCTGGGCGCGTTTACGCAAACGCCCTGAACCGGAGCCGCTGGTGCATCATGCCGGTGAACATCATGATCCTTATCAAACCAAGTTCTATCAGAGCTTTCGCCGTTGGGTGAATATCTGTGTCACCTACCGTAAAACGGTCATCGCGGCGACTGTCGGGATTTTTGTGCTATCCATTTTGATGTTTAATCTGGTGCCAAAACAATTCTTCCCGCCATCGAACCGTGCCGAAATTCTGGTAGATCTGAAACTGGAAGAGGGTGCTTCATTAAAAGCGACTGAAGCGGCAGTAAAAAAAGTTGAAAACTTCCTGTCCAAACAGGAGGGGATTGATAACTATGTGGTCTATGTCGGTACCGGTTCCCCACGTTTCTATTTGCCATTAGACCAGCAATTGCCGCAAGCCAGCTTTGCCCAGTTTGTGGTCTTGGCTTCATCACTTGAAGACCGCAATGAAATCCGTAAATCCTTAAGTGACCAGATTCGGGTACTGTTACCAGAAGCCCGTACCCGGGTATCTCTACTGGAAAATGGCCCACCCGTCGGTTATCCATTGCAGTTCCGCGTATCGGGTGAAGACCTGGGATTAGTCCGTCAATGGGCACAGAAAGTTGCAGCAACGGTCGGAAATAATCCGAATACCACCAATGTGCATCTGGACTGGGGCGAGCCAAGTAAAGTGATTAAACTGGATATCGATCAGGACCGCGCCCGTCAGCTTGGCGTGAGTAGTAGCGATTTGGCCAGTTTTCTAAATAGTTCAATTTCTGGAACTGCGATTGATCAATACCGTGAAAAACGTGAACTGATTGAAATCCGTTTACGGGGTGATCAAGCTGAACGTGTCGATGTTGGTTCACTGAATAGTCTGGCCGTACCAACTACAAATAGGAGTTCAGTTCCTTTGGCCCAGATTGCCAAGATCGAATATAGCTTTGAAGAAGGCCTGATCTGGCATCGGAATCGCTTACCGACCATTACCATACGGGCCGATATCCGGACGCAACTGCAACCGGCAACCGTGGTGAATGAGTTGAAAGATCAACTTGAGCAGCTCAGAGCAGAAATGCCAAGTGGCTATCTGATTGAAGTAGGTGGAACAGTCGAAGAATCTGCGCGAGGGCAGAATTCAGTGAATGCGGGTATGCCATTGTTCCTGGCAGTGGTGATGACTTTGCTGATGATTCAGCTTAGAAGTATTTCACGTGCCTTTATTGTCTTCCTGACGGCGCCATTGGGCATTATTGGCGTGGTCTTATTCCTGTTAATTTTCAATAAACCTTTTGGTTTTGTTGCCATGCTGGGCACAATTGCTTTGTCAGGCATGATCATGCGTAACTCATTGATTCTCATTGACCAGATTGAACAGGATATTCAGGCAGGTGAATCGCAATGGAATGCCATTATCAATGCCACAGTGCGCCGTTGCCGTCCGATTGTCCTGACTGCACTGGCTGCCGTTCTGGCCATGATTCCTTTATCCAGAAGCATCTTCTTCGGACCAATGGCGGTTGCCATTATGGGAGGATTAATCGTTGCAACGCTATTAACACTGTTTTTCCTGCCAGCCTTATATGCACAATGGTTTAAAGTGAAAAAAGTTTAAATTCTGTTTAAATTTGTCATAATTTCAGGTGCGAAATATTGAAAATTTCAATATAGTAGTACCTGATTTTTTAATAATTCAAAAAAGACATACTGCTGCGGAACTCGCTTGTGCTGGGCCGTACACTAAGGTTGATTAAACATGACTCAAGACACACTCATCAAGATGCGACGTTCCGTGGCGATGGCTTATGTCTTCATGTTTTTTGCCTTATTTACAGTAGTGAGCGGCATATTCGCCTATTGGTATGCACGTAAAATTACCCAGATCGATTATGCTGAAGTCTGGCTGCAGGCACAGGCACTCTGGATCATGCGCAATATTGTAATTTATTCGGTACTCGCCATTTTTGCAGCGCTTTGGTTCATTCCATTATTTTTCTTTGCCTGGGATAGCCAGCTTTGGGTGAAAGCCTGCACAGTCGCAGGTGTGGTATTCAGCTTTATTGCTATTATTTTCCTCATTAATGCCTGGTTCAAAGGTATCTTCAAATTTTCTCAAAACAAAGCCGTATTCTAAGCTTTCAATTTTTTTCAGAATTCCCCTTGTAAAGCTGGGTTTAACCCCAATTTTAGACCACAGTCAATATTAAATAGAATTCCGTGAGGAGCATCGCCAGATATGGCTAAACGTGATTATTATGAGGTTTTGGGCGTCTCTAAAACCGCTAGTGATGATGAAATTAAAAAAGCCTACCGTAAGTTGGCGATGAAATATCATCCAGACCGTAACCCGGACAATTCTGAAGCTGAAGAGAAGTTTAAAGAAGCTTCAGAAGCGTATGAAGTTCTGTCAGACAGCGAAAAACGCAGCATGTACGACCGTATGGGCCATCAAGCCTTTGAAGGTGGTATGGGCGGTGGTGCTGGTGGCTTCGGTGGTTTCAGTGCGGAAGATATTTTCAGCCAGTTTGGGGATATTTTCGGTGGAGCCTTTGGTGGGGGAGGCCGTGGCCAGCAACGTCAACGCCGTGGTTCAGACTTACGCTATGTGATGGAATTGACGCTTGAAGAAGCAGTCAAAGGCGTTAAGAAAACCATTACTTTTACTGCACCAGCACCATGTGACGCCTGTGATGGTAAAGGTTCTAAAAATCCGAACGATGTTGAAACCTGTCCAACCTGTCATGGTGCCGGCCAGGTACGTATGCAGCAAGGTTTCTTCTCGGTACAGCAAACCTGTAGTACCTGTCGTGGCCAGGGCAAGATCATTAAGAATCCATGTAATAAATGTCATGGTTCAGGTGTATCTGACCGTCAGCAAACTTTGGAAGTTACTATTCCAGCCGGTGTGGACAATGGCGACCGCGTACGTTTGACTGGTAAAGGTGAAGCGATCCGTGATGGCCAATCAGGTGATCTATACGTTGAAGTCGTGGTACGTGAACACGAAATCTTCCAGCGTGATGGCGCAGATCTGTATATGGATGTGCCGATTTCAATTGCGGATGCGGCTTTGGGTAAAGAAGTTCAGATTCCGACACTAGATGGTCGTGTCAGCCTGAAAATTCCTGAAGGTACGCAAACTGGTAAACTGTTCCGCCTACGTGGTAAGGGCGTGAAACCAGTACGTTCAACCATGCAAGGTGATCTGCTTTGCCGTGTTGTGGTAGAAACACCGGTGAACCTGACTGCGCGTCAACGTGAACTGTTGAAAGAATTGCAAGCGACCATGGAAGATGAGGGCAGCCAGTCTTCTCCAAAGAAAAAATCTTTCTTTGATCGGTTGTTTGACTGATCTGGATAGATAAAAAAGGACGCTCAGGCGTCTTTTTTTATGGCTTAAATTCGGGAAAGGCGTATGAGTTAATTATTAGATAGAAATGATAAGAAAATTATTCTTTTAATAGTATTAGCTTTTTAAGAAGGATTTATATCCCTCACGCAGAGAAATATAAATCCTATCATATTATTGCGCTTCAGTGGCTTGAGCTTCTGATGCTGGAGCCTCACTTGCAGGTGCTTCAGCAGCTTGAACTTCAGATGCAGCTGTTTCAGTTGCAGCAGGAGCTGTTTGTGCTACTTCTTCAGCAGCAAAAGTTTGTGATGCAGCAATTAACGCTACCCCGGCAAAAGTTAATTGAACTAATTTCATATAAATTTCCTTGTATTAAAAATAGTGTACTACTCAGTACACTTGGCAAAAATGTTGACATAAAATGTAGATATTGATGTTTTTTGTGTGTACTTATGTTTACTAATGTAATTTTATGTTATTTAAATAATTGAAATATAAGATTAATCATTAATCTCATAAAATTGAGCAAGTGGCAAAATATATAAGAAAATGGATTTTTTAATGTGATGTATGTCACATATTTTCATATCTAAAGGATGAATTTAATTTAAATTCTAAAAGAAAAACCCCAGCATCCTGCCGGGGTTTTTCGTATGGGTTCGCTCGGTATAACTCCTGTCGTACCTTACTGTCCTTGTGCTGATCTATCTCCAAGTGAAAGAGGACTCCACCCGTCAGTCAGGGTGGAGGTGAATTTCACAAATTTCAACCTTGTTGATTCTGAATATATTGTTTGATTATTTCCAAAGGCGCACCACCACAAGACCCTGCAAAATATGATCTTGACCATAAAACAGGTTTTGTATAATTCCCTCTCAAGTCTAAAAACTCATTTCGCATTCTTCTACTTGTTACAGACTTTAAATTATTAACCAATTTGCTTAACTGTACCGTTGGTGGATACTGAATAAGCATGTGAACATGGTCGGATTCACCATTACATTCCTTTAATTCAGCATCAAAATCTTTACATATTTCAGCTACACACTCATTAAAATATTTATGATGCAACTCACCTAGTATTTTTTTTCGATATTTCGTTATAAAAACTAAATGAACATGAAGATTAAAGGCTGAATGTCGGTTTTTATATATCTCACTCATTGAAAACTTATACCTAGAATGTTAAAATCAGCACCATATTAACAGATGCACACTCATTAATGAAAATCAACAAAGCTTATAAATTTAGGCTTGAGCCTAATGTCGAGCAAGAGGTTATTTTAAATAATCTTGTTGGCTCTGCACGCTTTGTTTGGAATCAAATATTAGCAATTTCATTTGAAATGTTTGCTCAAAATGAACACATTAATGCGGTGAATCTAGTAAAAAAGATAACAGCACTGAAAAAGAATCCTCAGTTTAGCTTTTTAGATGGAAATTCAAATGCTGTGTCACTTCAACAAAAAGTTCGTGATCTTGCATCAGCATGGGGGAAGTTTTTTAACCCTAAAGAACATACTCGACTAAAAGAAAAAAAGCGCAAACCTAAGAAACCTAAATTTTTTAAATTGGCTGATGGCACTGAGGTTCAGTTGCGCCCACTTATGCCTAGATTTAAGAAAAAATCAGACGGTTATGATTCCATTCGCCTTGTACAATTCGATAAATACTGTTGGGTTAAAGGAAATAAACTGAAACTCCCTAATGGCGTAGGTGTTATTAAATTCAGGAAGTCGCAAGAGATTCTAGGCACAATAAAAAATGTGACGATCAGTAAGGTGTCAGGACGTTGGTACGTTTCATTCTGTACTGAAACAGAACTTACTGAAATGCCGATCCACCCATCAAAATCAGCGATTGGTGTTGATCTTGGTGTTAAGAAATTAATCACCACCTCAAATGGTCAGGTCTTTGACCCGATCAATAGCTTTAAAACCAATCAGATTAAATTAGCTAGACTTCAACGAAACAGAGAAAGAAAGTTAAATTTAGTCAAAATTGGAAAAAACTGAATTTTAAAATCAATAAACTACATCATCATATTGCCAATATTCGTCATGACTACTTGCAAAAAATCACTACAACGCTTAGCAAAAACCACGCAATGATTGCTGTTGAGGATTTAAAAGTAGCAAATATGTCGAAGTCAGCAAGTGGCACAGTCGAAAATCAAGGAAAGAATGTAAAAGCTAAGTCAGGCTTAAACAAATCAATCCTAGATCAAGGTTGGGGCATGCTCATTGGTATGTTGGAATACAAGCAAGAATGGCGAGGTGGATTACTTGTAAAAGTTGATCCGAAGTACACAAGTCAAACCTGCTGTGAATGTGGTCATGTAGCAAAAGAAAACCGACAAACTCAAGCTAAATTTGAGTGTGTCGGATGCGGTTATGTTGCGAATGCGGATTTAAACGCATCTCGTAATATATTGTCGGCAGGACATGCCGTTTTGTCTGTGGAGGGTGGATGCGGTAAAGGTCGCCCTAAGAAGCAGAAAGCAAGCGAAATCCGTGAGGAAGTCGCCTAAGAGCTTTGCTTTTAGAATCCCCCACTTGAGTGAAAACGAAAATGGTGGGAGTATGTCAATTGTGAAGATTATAAAAAAGCGATTGTGTTGATCTTTAAAGAACGTGGATATACCAGCTTAGAAGGTGGTCAACTACTTGATGCTTAATCCTTAAACATTCCTAAATTTAAAAAAGTATGGATTTATCCTTTCATTTACCAAAGCAATCCATGGTGTTTCATCGAAAATAATACCATGCGCTAAAGGCATATGCTTCAGTACGCGATGATGGGTATTTAGTTCAATAATATCAGTGGGACTTATATTGCTGAGGCGGTCAAACTAGGGTTTCAATATATTTTCCTTAAATGCAAATGATCTGAATATGAAAAATCAAGAGCATACATATTATGGAAAAATATTTTTATCTTATTAAATTCAATTATTTATAATTAAAATTTAATTCTTATTAACTAGAATTCTTCTTTAAATGAGTTTATCTCTGACTAAGCATTTAATCATTATTCCTCTAATGGAATTATTTTTCTTTTTACTCGTCCATAAACTATTGTTTATATCGACTGCATATCAAAATCCCTCATGACCTTCTTTAATTCTTTTCATTGATTTTTATGCGATCAATCTTAGTGTTATGAGCGAGTTTTGCTATAGTAAGAGCAATTTCGAATCAACATCAGGACTATATTATGTCAGCGACACCACGCATTGGGATTTTAGGTGCAGGCGGCCGTATGGGACGCATCCTTATTCAGGCGGTGAAAGAAGCCGGTTACCAATTGGCAGCAGCTGTTGAGCGCCCTGAAAGCTCATTGATTGGAGCAGATGCCGGTGAACTGGCTGGTGTAGGGAGCTTGGGTGTAAAGGTTGTCGGCCATCTTGAAGAAGTAGTTAAAGACTGTGACGTAGTGATCGACTTTACTGCGCCTGCTGCGACGGTGAATCATCTTAAAATCTGCCGTGAAAATGGTGTTGCGATCGTGATTGGTACTACTGGTATGAATGACGAACAAAAAGCTTATCTGGATGAATCTGCAAAAGAAACTTCAGTGGTCTATGCAGCGAACTATTCGGTTGGTGTGAACGTTTCGATCAAACTGCTAGAACTTGCCTCTAAAGTCTTTGGTGATACGGTCGATATTGAAGTGATCGAAGCACATCACCGCCATAAAGTGGATGCGCCATCAGGTACAGCTCTCATGATGGGTGAAGCGATTGCTGGAGCACTGGGTCGTGATCTGAAAAAAGATGCGGTATATCACCGTGAAGGACATACGGGTCCACGTGAACGTAAAAGCATTGGTTTTCAGACTATTCGTGGCGGTGATATCGTCGGTGAACATACTGCAATGTTTATTGGGGAAGGCGAACGCGTTGAAATTACACATAAAGCTACCAACCGTATGAACTTTGCAGCCGGTGCCGTACGTGCAGCAGCTTGGGTCGTTGGTCGTGATGCACGTAAATATGACATGAAGGACGTACTTGGTTTTAACGATATTCAAGTATAAATTTTCGTCAAAATCCTATATAAAAATAACTTAAAACTAAAATAAGATGACAATGGAATGAAGAAATTAATATTAATGGCGTGTGCTGTAGCCTTTGCCGCTACAGCACAGTCGACCTCTGTGCAGAATGCCAAACTCAGCATTAATAAAAATAATATTAAAGTCTGGA
This sequence comes from Acinetobacter sp. UBA5984, assembly GCF_002429925.1. Classification (NCBI taxonomy): domain Bacteria; kingdom Pseudomonadati; phylum Pseudomonadota; class Gammaproteobacteria; order Moraxellales; family Moraxellaceae; genus Acinetobacter; species Acinetobacter sp. UBA5984. The sequence goes on along the minus strand of NZ_DJBE01000030.1, from coordinate 10,345 downwards.
CCTATCAGGATGAGCGGAATCCCGTTTTTCTCTATAAAGCCGAAACCACCTACAATGTCCCGATTGAGAATGCCGTTTCTCTGATTCTGGATGTTGATCATGCAGTGAAATGGGTGCCTTATATGGGCAGTATCAAGGTACTGTCGCGTGATGATAAAAAAGGTGATTTTACCCTGTATATGGTGCTGGATTTTCCATTCCCTTTAAAAGATCGTGATCTGATTGTGCAGGGTAAAATGATCAAGGATGCAAATGGTCAGATCACCATTAAGAATAAAGCGATTCAGACTGGGTATGCCCTAAATCCGAATTATGTACGTTTGACTGATTATCAGGGAGACTGGACTTTCCAGAAACTGGCCAATAACAAGGTCAAGGTATCGACTTATGGCTATGCCAATCCTGAAGGTTCAATTCCTTTAACCTTTGTGAATATGTTTGTGCAGCAGCAGCCTTATCAGATGCTGCAAAAGATGAAAACCGAACTGGCTAAACCTGTGATAACGCCTGTGTTACCCGAAGCTTTACGTTAAATAACCAATAAAAAAAGTCCGCATTAGGCGGACTTTTTTTGAAAGAAGTTTTAAGGGCATTGCTGCGTAGTCATATCTTGCTGTGGAACCAGTTTCATTTGAATTAAAACTAAAAGCAAAGCAACAGCACTGAGCCCAGCACCAGCAAATGAAACCGCACTATAGCTAAGTCCCAGATTCAGCACACTGGCACCCGCAATAGCACCCAAAGCATTCCCGAGGTTAAAGGCACCAATATTTACCGAAGAAGCCAGTCCAGGCGCATCATAAGCTACAGACATGACTCGCATCTGTAAAGGTGGAACTACGGCAAAGGCAGCGGCACCCCAGATGATTAATGCCAGACCTGCGCCAACAGCTGTGCTTGCCAGAATCGGAAAGAGCAGCATCATCAGCATGAGCAAGATTAAAAAGCCAATCAGGGTTTTATCTAAGGATAGATCTGCAAACTTGCCACCCAAATGATTACCAATCGAGAAACCTACCCCGATCAACACCAGCATTAAAGTAATCAATGCCGGTGAGGCTTTAGTAAAGCTTTGCAGACTTGGCGCAATATAAGTATAAAGAGCAAACATGGCTCCCGCACTCATTACGGTGGTCAATAAAGCTAAAACAACAGGCAGGCGAGTCAGGACTTGCAGCTCCTGCTTTACATCCGGTTTCTGACTGCTTTGGCCTTCTGGCAAGGCTTTCCATAGGGAGAACATGGTCAACAAACCAAGCAGGGAAATACCTAGAAAAGCCATACGCCAACCAATGTGTTGTCCTATCCAGGTTGCCAGTGGCACCCCGCCAATATTGGCAATGGTCAGGCCCATAAACATCATGGCCACGGCACTGGCCTGTTTATCTTTTGGAACGACACTGGCCGCGACAACCGAACCAATTCCGAAGAAAGCACCATGGTTCAGACTGGTGATGATGCGTGCCCCCATCAGCCCCAGATAATTAGGCGCTAATGTCGCCAGAATATTGCCAATCGTAAAAATCGCCATCAATAAAATGAGAGACTTACGTTTGGAATAACGGCTTAACCAGAGGGTCATTAGCGGTGCACCCAGCATTACCCCTAAGGCATAGGCACTGATTAGCATCCCGGCACGAGGAATAGAAATTTCCAGATCGCGGGCGATTTCTGGCAGAAAACCCATAGGAGAAAATTCAGTGGTACCAATTGCAAAGGCGCCAACCGCCAGTGCAAGCAAAGGAAAATTAATTTTCATGGTTTCTGCTTAGTCCCAGATAGGTGCAAGCTGGTCCGGATCGACTTCGCGCCCATTACACTCCAGGGTGCTGATCAAGGCCATTTCTTCCTGGGTCAGCTGTATCTCCTGCGCTGCCAGATTGGCAAGCAGATGTTCACGTTTGGTTGAAGATGGAATCACAGCAAAGCCTTTTTGTAAGGCCCAAGCCAGTGCAATTTGTGCAGTCGAAGCCTGATGCTGGGCAGCAATCCCTTGCAGGACAGGATCATTCAGCACTTTGCCATAAGCCAGTGTCATATAAGAGGTGACATCAATCTTCTGAGATTGTAAGAAATTCACCAGACGCTGATTTTGTAAATAAGGACTGAGTTCAATCTGGTTGGTGGCGATATGCTCCAGACCAATCGTATCAATCGCTTGTTGGGTCAGCTCAATATTGAAATTGGACACACCAATATGCTCAGTCAGACCTTGCTGTTTGGCTTCTAATAAAGTCTGTATTAGCTCAGGAATTTGAACGCCTAAACGAGGTGCAGGCCAGTGAATGAGCGTCAGATTGACTGCATCGGTACGCAATTTATGCAGACTCTCTTTGAGGCTTGGAATTAATTTGTCTGGTGCGTAATGATCTGTCCAGATTTTGGTAGTAATAAACAGCTCGTTACGATTAACTTGGCTTTCTGCAATAGCCTGACCCACTTCCGCTTCATTGGCATAAATCTGTGCCGTATCTACAGCGCGATAACCGACTTCCAATGCTGTTTTGACTGAATCAATGACGGTCTGTCCAGACAGGCGAAAGGTACCGACACCAAATTGAGGAACAATATTCATAGCTTTAATCTTTAAGTATTTTCGATGTTAAGTATTGTGTGCTTTTTATTGTTGCGAAAAAATAGCTGAATTTGCAAAATATTATTGACCGAAAATCAACAAAAGAGTGACAAATGAAATCAACGATTGAAGAATTACAGGCTTTTGTCACCATTGTGGATAGTGGTTCTATCGTCATGGCGGCAGAACGTTTGGGACAAACCACTTCGGGTGTCAGTCGGGCGCTGCAACGTCTGGAAAATAAATTAAATGTCACTCTTTTAGAAAGAACCACACGTAAACTCAAACTGACTCAAGAGGGCCAGCTATTTCTAGAAAAGGCACGCAAAATTCTCAATGATCTGGCAGAAGCTGAAGATGCTTTACTGAAATCAGATAGTGATACGTCAGGATTGATTCGGGTGGATTCAGCGACGCCTTTTGTGCTGCATGTAATCGTGCCGCTAATTCAGGAATTTATGCAGCGCTATCCCCAGATTGAAATTGAACTGAATAATCATGATCAGGTGATTGATCTGCTGGAACATAAAACCGATGTCGCGATCCGTTTTGGAGAACTGCATGATTCCAGTCTGCATGCCAGATTATTATGCCGCAGCCGTTTGTATATTGTGGCTAGCCCTGAATATTTACAGCAAAAGGGCAGACCGCAATCAGTGGCAGATCTATCGGAGCATACTTTACTGGGATTTAGTCAGCCTACGCATTTGAACACCTGGCCGGTACGGCTAAATGGCGAACCTATCACTGTAAAGCCAAAGATTAGAGCACCCAATGGGGAAACGGTTCGTCAATTGGCTTTATATGGGGTGGGTATTACTTGTCTGTCACGCTTTCTGGTCGAGGACGACTTACAGGCGGGTCGTTTAGAGGCGCTATTTGAAGAGCAGATTGAGCTGCATTATCAAAAAATTCATGCGGTCTATTACCGTCAGGAGCATTTGCCTAAACGGGTATATCTATTTATTGAATTTCTGGCTCAGAAGCTGGCTAAATATTTATAAACCAATTATTTGCAAATACAGCCATAAAAAAATCTGCCCTAACATGCTACTAGGGCAGATCTAGATTTACTGATGATTGGTACAAATTAGAAATCGGCTTTCAGTACGATCCGGTAACGGGCTTTGCCTGAGTGCAGACGTTCAATCGCAGTATTAATTTCCGACATTGGGAATAACTCAATTTGTGGCGCAATATTTTTACGTGCCGCAAATTTCAATAACTGACGTAAAGCTGCTGGTGAACCTGTTGGCGAGCCAGTCACTGATTTAGCACCACCAATCAGTGAACCTGCAGAAATTTGCATGGGTTCCAGTGGTAAGCCCAGCATATGTACAGTGCCATTTGGTGCCAGTGTTGATAAATAAGCCTGCCAGTCCAATGTAACATTCACAGTACTCATTAATAGGTCAAATTTACCACGAAGCAGTTTAAGCGCTGCTGGGTCACGACTATTTACTACATGGTCTGCACCCATGGCTTTTAGTTCATCAGTTTTATCCAGATTTGAAGTAAAGGCGGTAATTTCACAACCCCAAGCTTTCAGCAGCTTGATCGCTATATGTCCCAAACCGCCAATACCAATGACACCAACGTGGTGAATAGCCTGAATCTGATGTTTCAGAATCGGATCAAATACGGTAATCCCGCCACAGAGCAGGGGACCGGCACTTTCCGGGTCCAGATCTTCAGGTAAGGGAATTGTCCATTGCCAGCCAGCACGGACTTTATCCGCAAAACCGCCTGCATGGCCGACAATGGTTGCAACCTGACCACCAGTACACAATACTTGCTGACCTGAAATACAGGAATCACAATGTTGGCAGCTTTCCGCAGTCCAGCCAATACCGACACGCTGACCTACTTTTAGGCCTTTGGCTTCAGAACCCAGTTGCGTAATGGTGCCGATGACTTCATGTCCGGCCACCACAGGATATACTGAAGACCCCCAGTCATTATTGAGTACTGAAATATCAGAATGACATAGGCCGCAGTATTCAACTTTCACTTCGACCTGATGCGGGTGAAGTTCACCCGCATCAAATTGATAAGGTTCCAGGGCGGCACCCGCAGACATTGCGGCGTAAGCGTGAATAGTATTATTGGACATAGATTCAGCTCTTATTTGAATGGGAGGATATTGTTTTAAAGTGACAGTGATTTTCATGGTCATCGACCATGCCGACTGCCTGCATAAAGGCATAACAGATCGTAGGACCGACAAACTTAAAGCCTGCTTTTTTTAAGGCTTTGGACATGTTCTGGCTTTCAATGGTTTGTGCCGGAGCCTGGCGATAATCTGCCACATCATTATTCAATCGGGGCTGCTGGGCAAAGGACCATAACCATGTGACCACATCAATCTCTTGAGATTTAAGCTGTTGCCAGGCCCGGGCATTATCGCGAATTGCAGTCAGTTTACCAATATGCCGGATTAGACTAGCATCTTGCAGTTTTGCGGTGAGTTGCTCATCTGTAAAAGAAGCAATCGTTTCAATAGAATATTGAAAGAAATGTTTGCGATAAGATTCACGTTTTCTGAGTACGGTAATCCAGGCTAAACCGGCCTGCTGACCTTCCAGACACAGCATTTCAAACAGGCGTTTTTCATCATGCAGCGCCTGTCCCCATTCCTGATCATGGTAGGTAGTATAGAGGGGATCATCAGAGCACCAGCCACAGCGTTGGATCGTCAAGGGATGCTCCTTTTGATTATCTTATAATTTAAATGTCGTCCACTGATCTTGCTGATTATCCCAGTAGGACAGTTCTGCCTGCTGCAGATCACTGAACTGGATCCACATATCCTTACCACTTTTGTCGGCATAACCGGTACTGATCAGAAGCGCCTCTTCAGTAATTTCCATGATCCAGCCCTGATAGGTCTGGCCATTGAGCACGATTTTCTGTTGATTGCCTGATTCTGCAAATTCGACCAGACGGTTGATCAACGCTTCTGACATGTAAACTTCCTAAAATTAACGTAAATATGGATAAGGGTTAACGACACCACGGCCCTTACCATTTAAATAGAGACCATAATGCAGATGTGGCGCGGTATGGCGGGCATTGCCAGTATTACCGACATAACCAATGACATCGCCCTTTTTGACATAGTTACCGACTTTCAGGCCACGCTTATGACCATCCAGATGTGCATAATAATGCCAAGTGCCGCCTGGACCCAGAATCCAGACTACTTTACCACCCAAATTGTTATTCCGTAAATCTGCGATCAGACCGGGCGTCGCACTACGAACCTTGGTTCCACGTGGAACCAGAATATCAATGCCCTCATGCAAACGGCCGCTACTACGCGAAGCTCCCCAAGTATCTTTCAATTCACGAGCCTGGACCCGATCTACCGGAATCGGCAGAGAAGAGGGCATACGCATATGATTCAGTTTTTTGACCAATGCCGGATTAAGCTGAACCGCAGAAGGATGTTTCGGTGCGCTACTACACGCCACCAGAAATAACATCACCAGAGAAAGCCCGACAAACGCAAGAGAATGGCGCAAAATATTTATCCTTAAATGAGGCCAGTTGATTCTTCTTGTTCCAGACTATGTCATAAATTTACGGTAGAAATCAATTTTTTCATGGCGGTTGGAATACCTGCATTGACTGCAGTTTCCGGGTTCATCCAGAAGCCCTGTAACTCAATCGCCAGATGTTTCTGCTGATTTTCATCGACTGCAAAAACCATGGCTTCAAGCTGCCAGGTAAAATGGGTAAAACTGTGGCTGATCAGGGTCTTTTGTACGAGATTTTTCAGACCCAGTTGCTGGCACAGTTGTTCAAATGCATGAGTGTCTTCAATAATTGGCAGACACCAAAGCCCACCCCAAAGACCACTATTAGGACGTTGCTGCCATAGCCATTCATCACCTGATTGGATCAACAGCACTTGAGCTGCTTTGACCGGTACCGGCTTTTTGGCTTTTTTAAAGGGCAATTCATTTTCCAGACCCTGCTGATGTGCCTTGCAATGTTGCTGCATTGGGCAATACAGGCATAAAGGCTTTTTTGGAGTACAGACAGTCGCACCGAGATCCATAATCGCCTGGGTATAATCATGATTCCGATCAACCGGGCAGAGCTGTTCAGCAAGCTCCCACAAGGCACGTTCATGTACTGGTTTAGACAGATCATCTTCGATCGCAAAAAACCGTGCCAGCACCCGTTTGACGTTGCCATCCATGATTACGCCGTACTGACGTAAACCCAAAGACATCAAGGCTCCCGCGGTTGAGCGGCCAATGCCGGGCAGGGCGATCCATTCTTCCAGGCTCCTCGGGAAATGGCCCTGACTTGCCACAATACCGGCTGCCTTATGTAAATTACGGGCACGCGCATAATAGCCCAGCCCCGCCCAATAGGGCGCAACCTCATCCCAGGAAGCTGTACTGAGATCCTGTACCGTCGGAAAACGCTGAATAAACCGCTCAAAATATTGCAGCACGGTTTTGACCTGAGTCTGCTGTAGCATAATTTCAGAGACCCAGACCTTATAGGGATCATCGGCCACTTGCCACGGCAAATCATGGCGGCCATGCACATCAAACCATTCTAAAAGGGCATCTGAAAACACAAACATGAAAATAGAACAAACTGGAAAACGAGGCTTAGTATAACTGAAGAGACTCAGCTAAAAGATGAAAAGTCTGCTAAAACAGCAAGACTTAAAAAGAGTAAAAATGAATAAATGGAAGGAACAAGTGAACACTTCGAAAAGCATTCACTCAGCAAAAAATTAAATTCTTATTCTTCAATGCCCCAGCGTGCATCCAGCTTTAATACCTTGCCTTCATAACGCGGGATTATATGAATGTGTAAATGTTCTGATTTTTCCTGAAATACTTCGCCATCATTAAACCCGACATGAAAACCGGAAGGCTGATAGCGTAATTGTAATTCATTACGTGCTTGTTCAAGTAAGGACATCATGCTTTTACGTTCTTTATCTGTGATTTCAAAAAATGACGCCACATGACGTAATGGAGTAACTACATAATGTTCTTTGGACAGCGAGTTCGGTTCAGGTAACACGACAGCAAAATCATTTTTAGCCAGAATATCGTATTCGTCAAAATTACAGTACGGGCAGTTATTTTCAGTCATGATATTGGCTCCTTTCATTGAAATTTATTTTTTTCAGGTATGACCTGGCCCGATTATGAGCCAGATCAATTTATCTGTTATCAAGCGAGTTGTCGTGCCAGTAATTCATACATGGCAGCCAAGCTTTGTTTCTCTGCTTCGGGATTGTAGCCTAGATCTACACCATTGGCCTTGGCGCGCTCATCCGCAAGCGGGTTACTAAATCCATGCTTGGCATTTTCAAATACAATCACATTATGCTCGACCTTAGCCGCCTGCATCTCTTCTTTAAAGCTGGCAACATCATCCAGGCTCACCATACTGTCCTTTTCACCATGTAGGACCAGAATTTCTGCCTGTACCTGGCCTTCCTGTGCAGGTGCTTTAGGAGATAGGTTGGCATGGAAAGTAGCTACAGCTTTTAACGGTGCATTTGAGCGAGCCAGATCCAGAGCAACTTTACCACCGTAGCAGAAACCAATCGCAGCCAGTTTTTCCGGATTGACTTCATCCTGTGCCGCCAAAGTATCTAAAGCAGCTTTCGCACGGTTCACGATAATGTCCGGATCTTCGAAAGTCTGCATCATCCATTGATAGGCCTGATCAGAGCTGGTGGTTACTTTCTTGTCACCATACATATCAATTGCCAGCGCGGCATAACCATGTTCCGCCAGTTCACGGGCACGATGTTCAGTATAGTCATTGCGGCCCCACCATTCGGGTGCCACGATAACACCGGCTACAGGTGCATCAGTTTGTGGTGCGGCAAAATAACCAATCAAAGTGCTGCCATCCTGAGCAGTATATTGAATTTCGCGGGTCTTGATTGCTGCCATGCTGAAGTCCTCTATTGTTGTTGAATATTTTGATTAAACTATAAAATAGCAAAACTGCTATGAATATACATGAAAACCGCCAACTAATTCGTTTCTCATCAGTACAAAAAAAGAGAGGAAAATAATTTGCCTCTCTTTTTAATTTTTACAATTAAAGGATTTTTTATTTAATAATTTCTAGTAATTCGATATCAAAAATCAGGGTACTATTTGGTTCAATGATATCTCCCGAACCAATCTGTCCATAGGCCAAATCAGCGGGGATAAAGAAGCGGTATTTAGCACCGACTTTCATCAGCTGTAAGCCTTCTGTCCAGCCAGTAATCACTTGGGTGGTACGGAAATCAACTGGCTGCTGGCGGGCAATCGAACTGTCAAAAACGGTACCATCAATCAGGCGACCTTCATAATGGACACGGACATTACTGTTAGCGCTTGGTGATTTCCCTTTACCTTCTTTCAGTACCAGGTATTGCAGACCAGATTTGGTAGTTTTAACGCCGGGCTTTTTCGCATTTTCCTGCAAGAATGCTTTACCAGCTTTGGCATTTTCTTCAGCTTTCTGTTTAAGCACAATCAGTTCTTTGGCATCACTTTGACGTTTATACTGAGTCAGCACTTGGGTCATTTCTTCATCGCTTAAACTGGATTTTTGTCCAGCAGCGGCTGTCTTTAAGCCCTGGCTAAATGCATCTAAATCAAGATCCTTTAAAGTGTCAGCATTACTGCGACCCATCAGATAACCAAAGCTGTAGCCAATCTTCTTAGCTTCACTACTTGTATTATTAATCTCTTTAGCAAAAAGGCTGCCTGAACTGAGCAGCAAAACCATTAAACTGATTTGTATTTTCATTATCAATTCTCAAAAATAAAGGAGAGCTGGTCGCTCTCCCTATTTAGTATTATTTTACTTCGATTAATTCCACATCAAAAATCAAAGTGCTATGCGGAGGAATCGTACCAGGAACGCCCTGTTCACCATAACCCAGATTTGACGGAATATATAGAGTTGCCTTACCGCCTTCTTTCATCAGCTGCAGACCTTCAGTCCAGCCTGGAATGACTTGATTTAATGGAAATTCAATCGGTTCACCGCGTTCTACTGAACTGTCAAATACGGTGCCATCTACCAGTTTACCAGTGTAATGCACTTTCACAATTGAAGAGGCTTTTGGCTGTTTACCTGTACCTTCTTTCATGACTTGGTACTGTAAGCCGGAAGCAGTTGTTTTAATACCTGCTTTTTTCGCATTTTCAGTCAGGAAAGTATCACTTGAAGCTTGAACCTGTTTTGCGCTATCAAGCTGCTTTTGTTGCATTTCTTTCTGGAATTGCTCATAAGCTGCCTGTAATTCTTCTTCCGTATAGGCAGGTGCAGAACGCGCATGACCTTCGCGAACACCGGTCACAAAGCTGTTAATATCCAGCTCAGGTGGAGTTTGATGAGCGACTTCATAACCGAGTGCATAGCTAATTTTAGAAACAGCCGAGGCATCTTTAGATGCTTTTGTGGTTTGAGCAGCTGGGTTTTGAGTTGCATAGTAAACAGGTACTAGCGCGGCACCGCCTAAAAGAACAGCGACAGCAATCGGTAAGGCCTTACTCATGTATTATTCCAATCTAATGTTATCGTTGAGGTTCATTCCATCTTAGCAGAAAATTTTGAGAAATCTTGCAGAATGGGTGGTTTTTTAGCACGCGGACATCGCAGTTGTATTGAAGTTTAAATAGATAAAAAAACCAGCAATAGCCGGTTTTTTATTTTTTCAGATTTTAATCATTAGATCTCTTGCGAAAGTAAAAAATTGTTTATACTAGCCCCATGAAA
>NZ_DJBE01000029.1:0-34277 GCF_002429925.1 Acinetobacter sp. UBA5984 | reverse complement strand
AAAAGTGTCAACACACCCTATTAATATTCAAATATTTAAAACAATAATTGTTTATATATTATTCATTTTAAATTAGGAATTAGCGTGGTTTGAAGTTTTAGAGTTTGAATAAGGCTGAAAAATATACAATCCAGTAAAGTTTCTGAGTATTCAGATCATGGTGTTAGGCTCAGCCCTTTATACTGTCATGGATATAATTTAAATAAGATTGATGATGACTGAATTAAATATTGAACAGTACGTCAAACAGCAAATTGAACTTATGCAGCAACAAAGGCAGGAGCCGGTTGCTGTGATGCTGGGTCATGAAGACTGGCTGGATTTTTCGGTACAGTCCAAGGTGGTGTATACGCCGTTCGGTAGTGCGCGTCGTTATCAACCTGCTTTGGGTGGATTATTGCTGGTCAGGATTGATGAAATGAATGCGGTACGAGTGGTCACCCAGCAAGAACTGGATGACTATGCTCAGCTGCATCAGCTGCTCTAAGCAGCTATAGTTTAAAACGAGTCTTTCATCACGCGTAAACGTTGAAACTCTTCGACACTGTCTGCGCGTAAAAAAGGATTGGTTTCCAGTTCTGCTGCAATAGTACTGGGTAAGGTGCATTGTCCAAGCATGCGCATACGCTCAACCTGTTCGAAACGTTCCAGAATTGCTGGATTATCCGGTTCTACATGTTTGGCAAACTGTGCATTCGACAAAGTGTATTCATGCGTGCAATAAACCTGGGTACGTGGCGGTAGGGCAGCCAGGCGAGCCAGAGAGTGGTACATCTGCTGATAAGTACCTTCAAATACCCGTCCACAGCCCATGGCAAACAGGGTATCGCCACAGAACAGCACATCAATAGCATCCAGGAAATACACGATATGGCCTAGGGTATGCCCCGGTACGGCGATAATCTGTACCTCAACACCATGAAAACTGAACTGGTCGTTATGTTCAAGTGGATGGTTAATAAACGGAATTTTTTCCAGCTCAGCTTTTGGGCCATATACCGGTAATGATTGCTTTTGAATTAAATCTGGAACACCAGCGATATGGTCTTTATGCCAGTGGGTGAGCCAGATCTGATTCAGCTCAAGCCCATGTTCGGCGCAGTAATTCTGAACTAACGCAGCTTCAGTGGGATCAATGACCACGACCTGATGCGTCGGTGTATGTTCAAGTAACCAGATATAATTTTGTAATGAGTTTTTGACATCAATACAGTGGATTTTAAACGGCATCATAAGACATCAGACCAAACAGATATTATGGATAAAGTAGCATAAATTCAGGCAGTCTGACTGTGGTCAAAGCTGCCTGTTTACAAGAATTTTTTATATGATTTGTTTAAAAAGATCAGTCATTTATTCTGCATCTTTGACTGTGACAGCTTCGCCAATGGTATAGAAGTGGCCACCGGCGACATGATGAATACTTTTCCATTCTTCGCTGACTTCATGATAGTACCAGTGCCCATTACGGAACACCCGATCATCGGCATAAGCGGCAATGACCTTACCAATAAACAGGTCATGGGTCTGCTGGTTATGTGGCTCGGAAATCAGCTCACATAAAATCCAGGCAGCACAACCTTCTACAACTGGGATCTCTTGATCTGCGAATTTGAATAATTTCACACCGGATTGTTCCAGTTTGTCTGGGTCATTGTACAGACTTAATGTCCCCAGGCTATAGACCATTTCCAGCTGTTTAAGGGTCGGAATCTGCAGGGCAAAGTAGCCAGAATTTTCAATTATTTTTCGGGTCTTGGTGCTTTTATCTAGAACTACGGTGACTTTTGCTGGACTAAATTCGAGTGCACATGCCCAGGCAGCGGCCATGACATCAGTATCTTGCTCATCATTGGCAGACACCAGTACTGTTGGGCCGTGTGTAATCAGACGATAGGCTTTTTCTAAAGGTACAGTTTGAATATGTGAATTGTTCATAAAGAACCTTAATGAGTGAAAAGAGAGAAAAATAAATCATTTGATTCACAGCATATAAAATTCCCCTTCTGGAAAAAAGCTTTTAAACTAAACACCTACATACAGGAGTAAAGAAAATGAAAATGTACCAGGTGGATGCTTTTACGACAGCTCTATTTAAGGGAAATCCTGCTGCAGTCATCGTGCAGGATGCTTGGCTGGATGATCACCTGATGCAGAATATTGCCCTGGAAAATAATCTGTCTGAGACCGCTTTTGTCAAAGTGCTGAATGCAGAAAATTATGAAATTCGCTGGTTTACACCGACCAAGGAAGTGGATTTTTGTGGACATGCCACATTGGCCAGTAGCTTTGTACTGTTCAAGGATTTTAGCTCTGCAAAAACCATTTATTTTCATGTCAAAGATCTGGGCATTTTTACAGTATGCCAGGATGAGGATGGCAAAATCCGGATGAATTTCCCAATCCGTCAGCCTGAACTCATTACAGAATATCCGGAAGCCTTAAGACAGGCGCTGACGAAGCCTTTTAAAAATGTTTATCTGAATACACAAGGTTATATTATTGAATATGAATCAGTGCAGGATGTGCTGGATGAGCAACCCAATATTGAATTGCTGAAGCAGCTGAATGGAAAAAGAACCGCGATTACAGCAGCGGGTCCATTACTGGATGTCGCGATTACCGCTGGCGATACCCAATATGATTGCATATCACGTTATTTTGCACCGAGTAACGGGATTAATGAAGATCCGGTCACTGGTTCAATTCATACCGGGATTGCACTGATCTGGGCGGAGAAATTAAATAAAACTGAACTGGTGGCTTATCAGGCCTCTCAGCGTGGCGGTGTATTGTATTGCGCATTAAAAGAACAAGACCGCATTGAAATTTCTGGTTATGCCAAACTGTTTATGCTGGCCGAACTTTATATTTAATTAACATACTCAATAAAATACCGTGAAATTGCGCGGTATTTTATTTGGCTTCTCATAAAATAGACTATTCATAATAAAGACTTTTCTCTAAGATCAGAGTGACTGTAAATAAAAATTCACACTTAAAAATTTGGATGAACAATGCAAATACGCTTTAAACGTTTAAGCTTGGCGATTTTATTATCTGGCTGGACAGCGGCCAGTTTTGCACAGCCGGTATTGGTGAAAACAGAACAGAATATCGAAGAATATCGACTGGAAAATGGCTTAAGAATTATTCTTGCGCCCAATGATAAAGAAAATAAAGTGTTTATGAATACGGTTTATCTGACCGGTTCACTGAATGATCCGCAAGGCAAAGGTGGTCTGGCACATCTGCTTGAACATTTGGCATTTAAAGGCACGGAAAATGTAAAGGGAGATGAGTTTCAGCGCCGTCTGGATCAATATACCTTAATGACCAATGCCAGTACTGACTATTACTCAACCAAATATACCAATGTGATTCGTGCTGAGCAGACTGCGGTCAATGAAGTAATTTTCCTTGAAGCTGAACGTATGGATAAGCTTGTCCTGCAGGAAAAGTATGTGCCAACTGAAATTGATATCGTGAAGCGTGAGCGTGAAATCCGTCTGGATCAGCCATTTTCCGTGCTGATGGATCAGGTGTTTAAATCAGCTTATGGCAATCAATATCTGGGACGATTACCGATTGGCGATTTGAACGAACTGCAATCGATCAAGATGCAGGAGCTGAACCAGTTTTATCGTCATTGGTATGCACCGAATAATGCCCTCATGATTATTTCAGGCAAATTTAATAAGGCAGAAGTGCTGAAGCAGATTGATACCCATTTCAGCCCGATCCAGTCCCGCAAAGTGCCTGAAGCGGTAAAAGTGCCTGCGCTAAAACCTGAACAGATCAAACAGCGTGAATTTACCGTGCAAAAGGGTAGTGATCTGGCCAAATTTAATATTTATCTGAACCAGTCAGAAGAAGGTATTAAAACCACGCTGGCCATGTCTCCAATCTTATATACATTGCAACCTAGCGGACACCTGTATCAAAGTCTGGTCGAGACGGGTAAGACCACTACAGTGCAGTCTATGACCTGGCTGGATAAAGATTTTAATCTGGTGTTTATGGGTGCCATCTATGCGCCAAATCATCAAGTCAAGCAGGTTGAGCAGGGCTTGATTCAGGGGGTAGAGCAGAGCAAGCCATTTAACGAAACCGAATTAAACCGGGCTAAAAGTCTGACCCGAAACCAGGCGGACAATGTTAAAAACAGCGCAACCGCTTTAGGTTCGCGTTTAAGTGAATATGTAGTGGCTTATTCAGGTGACTGGAGCCAGTATTTCAAAGATCTGCAAGCCATAGAAAAGCTGGATGTCAATCAGATCAATCAGGTGTATAAGGCATTCTTTAAGCCAGAATATCGTATTTCTGGCAATATCTTGCCGACACCAGAAGATCAGAAAAAAGCACAGGAGCTGACCCAGACTGAAATGCCGGCTCAAACTCTGGACCAGCAGGCTGAAGCAGCAGAACCGCTGAAAGATGTCAGTGTCTATCAGGCAGAAGTAAAGCAGTATGTGGCGCAGTCAAAGCAATATTTACAGGCCAAGGACAAACAGATTCAGCGTGGCAAACTGAAGAATGGCATTAAATACGCTTTATTCCCGACCCAGACTCAGGATGACAAAGTTTATGCCACTATTGCACTTAATTTTGGTACGGCACAAAGTTTGTTCAATAAAAGCGAGATTCTGGATCTGACAGCTTACTTACTGCTGCGTTCTTCTGAAACCCAAAGCTTGCAACAGATTGCCGATAAAATTATTGAGTCCGGTGGTTCAGCCACGGCCAGTTCCTCTGAAAATGGCATGAGCATTCAGATCAGTGCCAAAAAAGAGAAGTTTGAAGAATTTTTCCAGTATGTGCTGGATGTGCTCAATAAACCGGCCTTTGAGCAGAGTCAGTTTGACCTGATTAAAGGACAAAGCCTATCTGCGTTAGACCGTCCTTATACTGAGCCCAATATGGTGGCAGGCCTGACCATGTCTCGCGCGACCGAGATTTATCAGCCGGGTGACCTTCGCTATCATTTTGAACCTGAACTGGCGAAAAAACAGATTCAGGCTGCTACTCGTGAACAGGTCGTAGCTTTATATCAGCAGTTCTTTAATACGCATCATGCCCAGATCGCAGTGACCGGGGAATTTAATCCGAAGTCCGTAAGTAAAGTCCTCAAAAATAACTTTGCGAGCTGGAAAGCTAAGCAGCCTTATGAGCGCTTAAGTGGTCAATATACAGTTTATCCGGCACAGAAAATCCATGCGTTGTCTGAACAGCGTGAGTTCGGTCATTATCAGGCTGTCATGACATTTCCTGTCGGTGCAGAACATGTAGATTTGCCTGCCATGCTGGTATTCCGACACATTCTAGGTGATTCACAGTTGTCTTCACGTTTAGCACAGGAACTGCGTGAGAAAAATGCGCTGGTTTATGGTTTCAGTGCCAATGCTCAGTATGATGAATGGATTGACTCAGGTGCATTAGGCATTCAGGCGAATTATACGCCTGGCCGATCAGCACAGGTGTCCCAAGCTGTGCATAAGGTATTGAATGAACTTTTGGTCAAAGGAGTAACCGAGCAGGAAGTTGAAGCAGCGAAAGCCACGATTTTGAAACAGCGCGTCACTGCACTGGAAGATGATCGCCGTATTCACAGCATGCTGATTCCACAACTGGAAAAAGATCACAATCTGATCTATCGGGAAAAACGCGATCAGGCCATTGCCAAGCTGACCAAGGCAGATGTCGATGCCGTTATCAAAAAATATGTTAAACCGGATCAACTAGTTGAAGTCATGGCGGATCAGTATGGGAAAGCGGTGAAATAAACTCCATAATTTTTATGAGTCAATGACGGTATCTTTTCATTTTGAATCAGTGTTTAGATGTCTATATGGCTACTTTTGTTTCGGCAAAAGTAGCCAAAACCATTTGTCATCTGCAAAACTCGTCCACCACTTTTACGAAATAAATTTATTATAGAAGCCATCTTCTTACGATGTAGTCCTGCCTCAAACAATTGCGGATGACGTTTCTGCGTATCTATGACCATGAAAAATTTTAATCTATTTGTTGATTCAGTTTTACCCAATAAGACTTCTATAAGCGATAAAAGCGTTTCGCATTCTCATAAAAAACCGGCTTTACAGCATGTTCGTCATAGTTCTGTACAATATCGCTAAAGGCATCAATGATGGTGACCAGATCTGTGCTGACACGATCCATCGGGAAATTAGAAGCGAACATGATGCGATCTTTACCGAAACATTGTAAGGCATGTTGGATTAGCGGAGTCGCGAGCTGAATCAGTTCATCTTTTTTTGCCAGTTTTCGATCTAAATGAAAACGGTGACCGAGTACAGGCATAAAAAGACCAGAGATTTTGCTATACACATTCGGGCATTTTGTCAGTTCAGCCAGGTCTTCTTTCCAGGTGTGAAAAATATAGTCTCGCTGCTGTGCTGTTTGTCCTGTCGCTTTACCGACTTTACCAAAGATGCCGGCAGGTGTGCCCAAGTGATCCAGCACAAGTGGTGTTTCAGGAAATGTTTTGGCCAGATGGGCCACATCAGAAATTTGGGTAGAATAAACCCAAGCATCAAAACTTAAATTGGCTTTGGCTAATTCCTCAAATCCTTTCAGAAATTTCTTGTTGCAGTATAAATGCGGCTCATCGGTCCAAGCATGAATGCCTTTATCGGCATGGAACGATGCCATTTTACGAATACCACGTAGTTTAGGCGAAACTTCCTGATGCAATTGCAACAGCTGTTTAAAGTTTTTTTGACGAGGGTCAGCTGTGGCCACAATGCCGCCTAGTTGAATATTTTGTTCAGCAAAAGGCAGTCCGGCAATAAACCTGGTTTCATTAACCACACCAGTACCTTTATGTTCATGCCAGCTTGCCTCTATATGCACAATCTGTTCAACTTGGTAATTGCCAATATCATGTTTGTAATTTTCAGGTAGGTAAGGCGCGGTCAGATGTCCGGTGAGGCCAATCGTATCAATCACCGCTTTGGGCTTGATCAGTCGCACCATCTTGTCCAGCAGTTTTGGATGTTTGCCAAATAATTTTACGGCAGAGGCTGCGGCATGCGGTGTGGTATAAGGGTCCCATTGATGAATATGCGGATCTATAATCGGAAAGGGCAGTTGCTGCATGATATTTTTGGTCGTCGTTTAATTTTTATTCATTTTTTATAGGATAAATACAGCATTAAAGTCAAATTAAAAATCAAAGGTTTAAAAAAAGCCCCGTAGGGCTTTCATTAATGATCATGGTCGTATTGATGCTTGTTGGCATGAAACTCTTCATTACGACGGAAACGTAAATAGTTTTCAAACTGCTCACAGTATTCATCGTAGTTATCTTCCAGCATCATCTGAAATTGCTGCAAGATATAAGACATGACCTGATCTTTAGCGTCGCGCATCTCGTTGCCATCTTTGAAATTGTTGGCAGCGACCCAGGTATTAAAGCGGGCAGTACCAAACAGCATTGCGGCGCTGACTTGGCCACGTTTTTCTGCCGGGTTTTCCTGAGAGCCTTTTTCTACACGGCTAAATTCGTTGGCCTGTTTAATAAATTCATCAGCACGTTCAAAGAATGCAGCATTTAACGCTTCTTCTTCGGTTACATCGGTTGCTTCAATCTTTTGAACCATGAATTTTTCCTGATAATAAAATCTTAATCACTAATTATAGGCAAAGCCTTGCAGAAACTAAACCTTTGCCTTAATCTAAAAATAGCCTAAGCAATAAAAATGTGAATCTCATGCAAGACGCAATTGCGGTACAGAGCCTGAAAAGTGATATTGCCTTATTGCGCCAGAATATCTGGCCACCGGCAAATCTGGCCAATGTTGAAGGATTGCCAATTTATTATGGCACCAAGTCGCAGGTCGAAGAATATTACAAGCAATGGCTGGGGTTGATTGAAAGGGCACAGGACCTGTTTCAGCCTTTTATGGAAGATGAAGTCCTGGATGCGATTCATTTGCCAAGTCATTTGAATTTACCCTTATTCTATTTTCATGTGGACCGCATCCGGATTAATAAAACCCGTGCTAAAGAATCCAAGACCTTTCGTGGTATTGCCAGCCTGATTGAAAAATGTGGACAATTTGAACCGGAACAGATTCAGGCCATGCAACGCTGGCTAGATAGTGATGAGACGGCGGCTTTGGTGGCACATCGTGAATTTGTAGATCTGCGTACTTATGTGTTCCAGCATGGTCAAAGTGAATACACTCGGACTCGATTTTATGTGAATGGAATCGTCCTGAGTGTTGAACCACATTTTGAGCTGGTTGATGCCCGTGATAAGCCGCGTAAGCAGCGCAGCGATAGTTATAGCGATCCGCTGGCTGATAACAATACCTGGAAAGTGTACGGCAAATATCGCTAGAGCGATTTTGCCTATTTATCTATTGCCAGAATGGTTTGGTGTGAGAAAATTTCTGTAACTGCTCGGCAGCCTGTTTCGACAGATGCTGCTGTTCTGCAGTAAGCCACCCGATGACAAACCATGCCTTGGCGTGTTTTTTGGCATAAGGTCTATACAGGCTTTCTGCGACAAACAGGTCATTATAATGACCCAAAGTTTCCTGTAAGGGTTTTAGCGCTTTCAGATATCTTTTGACTTCCTTTTCAGGAAACAGGCTTTGCAGAAATTCCACATTATAACGCAAGCGTTTAACCCGCTTGCGGGTTCGGTGGCGCGATTCAATATCCAGTTCCTGATAATTCTCTGCATCTGCACAGACTTTCTGGTGCAATTTACTGAGTCCTTTACACAGGATTTTATGTGAGGACTTTTGCTGTTTTTCACTCTGATCCTGACTAAAACGTAACAGCTCCAGTATTAGCTCCATCGTGTCGGGCTTTCTGAATAGTTGACTAATATCCGCCTGATCCTGCTGGGCTGGAGGTAATTGCAATACTGGTGAACCTGCCGCTTCTAGCTGAGGAAGCAGACTTTCAGCCAAAGCATCGCGATCCCGGGTAGAACCTAATTGCTGGAAGATATTTCGTAACTGATCCTGCCATTCCTCTGGTAAATCCTGATGATAGGGCTGGAAGATTTTTAAGGCACTGCGTAAACGCCGGATAGCGACGCGGGCCTGGTGCACATGGTCACTATTGTAATTCTCTAGCGCAATCGCCGTCGCATTAGGAAACAGGTGAGTCAGACAGTTGGTGATAATTTTTTGCAAGATATGATGAATATCGTCTTTAGCTGCGAGTTCTAAAGTTGTTTGATGCTGGACCGGAAGATCAGTTTCATTATTCAACAGGGCATAACCACGTTCAGATTTGCTGCGTACATCCAGCCATAACTGATAGCGTTGAATCCAGGGTTTAACAAAATCAATTAGGTCACTAAGTCTGCCACTTTTAAGCTCAAATTCGACTTCATAAATGTCCAAAGTTTGGCCTTTAGAACGAATCTCACCTCTGTCCAGTGCAATTTCAATCTGACTTCCTCGGTAATCTTCAACCCAAAGATCCCGCTCTACATCAGTTTCAAATTGTAGAGACAGAGTCGTATCTAGGGTGTGAAGTGCCTGTTTTAGAATCTTCCGAGCTTGTTTATGCTTGCTATAAACTTTTAAATCACACCTATCCGGTGCAGTATCCAATGCTTCTTCCAGTTCAAAGCGTTCAAACTGATGCTGGCTCGGTGCTTTTAAGGTCTGAAACCATTGACGGTCTTCCAGACGCTGCCGGAGTGCAATTTTGTGCTGCTGTAACTGCTGATCGGAAGTATCAAAGTATTTGGCACATAAATGATGTCGAGTCGGCACGTACTGCTGAAAATCTTGTTCGAATTGGTGACGTATACTTTGCGGAATCTGGAATTTGAGTTCGATTTCTGCCATCGGGCCATTCCTTCTCGATGAAGCTCATAACAATCAATATAGACCAAACAACAAAAGTATTGTGATGTGCTTGTGCAACAAAAAAGCACGCCGTAGCGTGCTTTGAAAGTCAGTTAAATACTTATTTAAGGAATTTGCGGCTGACCAGAAACTGTTCTGTCTCTTCCAGTAATTTTTGTGCATAGACTTCCTGTTGTGCGGTCAACCAACCCAGCACAAACCAGTCACTGGCTTCCAGCTCGGTCTGTTGAATATAGACTGCAGAAGAGGCTAGCGTCTGATATTCATTGGCTGCCTGCTGTGCATCATTTAAAGCCTTGCTGTATTTTTGCAGGTTTTTGACATCATAAATTGTGGTCAAAATCGGGAAGCTGAATTTTAATTCCTGAATGCGAATTGCTAGCTGATCCAGACTTTCAAAATTCGTAATATCAGTCTGGTTCATCTGTTCCTGCAAAACTTTGTATTGTTGCTGCAGGCTAGTTTGCGCTGCAGATTTCAATTCCTGCGACTTAGCTTCATCTGTACTTAAGCTAAAGACCAGCAATTCCAGATAGTGATGCACATTCTGGGTGGACTTCACCAGATTGCCCAGCTTCTCTTTGGCATAAAGGATATCTTTAGTCAGGTTCTCTGCGGTTGTAGGATTTTGCAGGAAACCAGCCAGAGTGTTTTGCATGTGCTGTAAATGTTGCAGATGTTCAAACTGGTGTTTAAATGCGGCAAGCTGATGCGCCCATTTGTCTGAAACTTGAGGATGCCAATCTTTAAACAAAAGTAGGGTCAGATAGAGATGATCTAAGGCCTGTTGTGCCTGATCAATATGTTCCTGTTCTGCCACTTGCGCGGAGATTGCCGCGATATTGGGCAATAAGTGCTGCATTTGCTGGGCCACCAGATGACATAGGTTTTTGCCTGCACTATCTTTTTTGCTGATCTGGAATTCTTTGGCAAAAGTAGCAGGACTTACGTTCTGATTAGTCGCTAACAGATTCCCGATTTCTGCTTTACTACGTACATCCAGCCACAACTGATATTTTTTGACCCATTCAAAACTAAAGGCCAGCAAATCCTGAATTGAGCCATGCTTTAACTCGAATTCAACTTCATGCACCTCCTGCTCAGCATGAGGAGTGCGAATACAGCCGATATCCAGACTGACTTCGATTGACGTATTTTCATATTCAATCACGCGCAAGGTACGGGCAATATCGGTTTCAAACTGAAGTTGCAGCTGGTCAAACTGATCACCTAAAGCGCGATTAAGCAAGGCTTGCGCTTCAGCAGAGTGGTTGTAAATACTCAGGCCCAGCTCAGGCGACTGTTCTAATTCACCCAGATCATGATTATGCTCGAAACGTTCAATGTGGCTTTTACCTGCCGCTTTTAACGTCTGAACCCAACGACTGCCTTCTAATCGCTGACGTAGGGCAATTCCATGCTGGGCCAGTTGACGGTCTGCAGTATCATAGTATTTGGCTTGAAGCTGGATCTGTTGAGATTTCTTGGGATCAAGTGCCTTAAGCAGGGCAGTACGGCGTGCCGCGGGAATCTGGAACTTGAGTTCAACTTCAACCATGATAATCATCCTGTCTATTCAATTTATTGAAAAATATTAAAAAATAAATTGAATTTTTATTCGCTTGCATGAAATTCCGATATGAAATGGAAATATTTTTTAGACTTTTGAGCGGCTGATTGTAACGAAAAACCAATCTGATGTAAGACTTGACCGATTGAAAAAAAAATGGAAATGGAAAAATTAACATGCCGATCTCATTCACCAGTTTTTGCTGAAAGCATGACAATTCAATATCTAAGCCAAATTCAGGTACTGAATTGCATGAAAATAAAGGTACTTTTAATTGCCTAAATTATGCGCTAAGGTGAAGAAAAAAGATCAGGATGATGATAATGAATGCACAGGTGCAGCCGAGCAATGAGATTGCAGTATTGACTTCTCCACAAATGCCGATTCATGATTATCATGAATTTTACCGGTTTTATCTAACCGAGCATCGCCATATTATGAGCCGCCGTTTGCATGTCGCCGGCAGTAGTATCGGTTTATATTTTTTTAGCAAAGCCCTTCGTCAGCGTAAAGCCAAATATCTGGCCTATGGACTACTCTCAGGTTATGCATGTGCCTGGATTGGTCATTTCATTTTTGAAAAGAATAAACCGGCCAGCTTTAAACAACCGCTTTACAGTTTTATTTCAGACTGGCGTATGTTTGCTGATGTATTACGTGGTAACCTGAGCTTGGTCGATCGTAAGCACGACAAAATTCCAAGTTAGGGCTTATGACGTTTTATCGGATTTATGCTTAAGTATTGCAATAAAAACGATAAAAACACTTGCAAGTGTAGAGTTATTATTCTATTAATTGTTTTATTGCTTATTCAGTATTTTATCAAAGAGTATAATTCACTGAATAAATCAGTTTTCCAAGCCTGGAGCGACCTTCTCCGGGCTTTTTTTATATTTAAAAAAATAGAAAGATGTGCATTGACGTATTTTTAATTTATCTGAATGATTTAGAAAATATTCACGAGATGAATGAGGCAAGTTCGAAAGATAAGATGGTCGGTTTTGCTTAGATGGGTCGATCCTTTCTAGCTTTGACACGTCTCCCCATAAACGGTTTACCCAAAGCTAGAAAGGATCTGGTAGATAAAACACAGCTTTTGCTTTTCTATTTATTTGTTGTGTTCAAACTTATTTAAATCCTTTAATGGGTGTAGACCTATCCCTGAAATTGGGTATTTTGAAGTTTTCTTTGAGTTTTTTGACTAATGGTATTCGAGCAATTTTATAAACAGGAATTGTAAAATTCGGACATAAAAAAATCGCTTTCAGAATTTTGCAACTTCTCCACTAAGTTATCTGCAAAATCCTAAAAGCGTTTGTCGGAGGGCGTAAGCATTAACACTTTATCATTATTGTTATAAAACCATTAAAACGTAAATTTTGACAGCCGCCTATCACTGAAAATAGGGATATTGATCAATCACCTGTATAAAAAGTACAAATAATAATCTAATACCTGAATTGGGTATTATTCAGTGTTTAGGATGAGGAAACTCGCCCATTTATGCCTATAATAGCGTATGTATTTTGAATGGCGGCAGTCATGCGCGGTTTGTATTTAATTACCAATGATGATCCTATTGAACTTCTCTTGGCAAAACTTGAAGGTGCAATGGCGACTTATGAAGTTGCGGTACTTCAGTATCGTCGTAAAAAAGTAGCGAAAGAAGATCAGGCTTACGAAATCGAATATATGAAACAAATGTGCGAACAGTACAAAGTTCCATTTGTGATTAATGACGATTTAGAAACTGCAGTAAAATATGGCGTAGGCGTGCATTTGGGTCAGGATGATGGCTCAATTCAGGAAGCTGTTGAACGTTTGCCCAAAAATGTATTGATTGGCCGCAGTTGTAATAATTCACTTGAGCTTGCTGAACAAGCCATTGCTGATGGGGCTAATTATGTGGCCTTTGGCGCGATCTATGCGACTGATACCAAGCCAGAAGCAGGTAATATTGGTCTGGAAACCTTAAAACAGGCCAAAAGTAGATTAAATGTACCGATTTGTGCTATTGGCGGTTTGACGGTGGAAAACGGCAAAGAAGTCATTGAAGCCGGCGCCGACCTTTGTGCAGTCATTAGTGATGTATTGGGTCGCTCAATGTCAACTGTCGGTCAACGTGTGTATGACTGGTCGGAACTGTTTGCTGAACAAGCTTAATTTTTATTTCTTATTGTATTTTTGAGTTGAGTGATTCTCATGAGTTTATCTCCAAAGCAAGAACAACTATTTAAACAAGCCAATAAACATATTCCGGGTGGCGTCAACTCACCTGTACGTGCCTTCAATGGCGTGGGTGGTACGCCTATCTTTATCGAGAAAGCCCAAGGTGCTTATCTGTACGATGTCGATGGCAAGCGCTATGTGGATTATGTAGGTTCATGGGGTCCAATGATTCTGGGTCATGCACATCCTGAGATTATTAAAGCGGTGCAAGATGCAGCAGTAGATGGATTAAGCTTTGGTGCACCAACCGTGCATGAAACGACTCTGGCAGATATCATTTGCGACATCATGCCATCCATTGAACTGGTGCGTATGACCAATTCCGGTACTGAAGCAACGATGACTGCGATCCGCTTGGCGCGTGGTTATACCGGACGTGACAAAATCGTAAAATTTGAAGGTTGTTATCACGGTCACTCTGACTCGTTGCTGGTAAAAGCAGGTTCTGGCCTGTTAACTAAAGGTGAAGGTGAAGCGACTTCTGCGGGTGTACCTGCTGATTTTGCCAAACATACATTAACTCTTCCTTATAACGACATTGCCACTTTAAAAGAATGCTTTGCCAAGTTTGGCTCTGAAATTGCGGGTGTGATTGTTGAGCCAGTGGCAGGGAACATGAATCTGGTGAAACCGATTGATGGTTTTCTGCAAGCGATACGTGATGTTTGTGATGAGCATGGTTCAGTCTTCATTATCGATGAAGTGATGACAGGCTTCCGCGTGGGTCTTGGTGGTGCTCAAGCACATTATGGTGTGACTCCTGATTTAACCACTTTGGGTAAAATTATTGGTGCAGGGTTGCCAGTCGGTGCTTTTGGCGGTAAGCGTGAAGTGATGGAATGCATCGCGCCACTAGGTAACGTGTATCAGGCAGGTACCTTGTCGGGTAACCCGCTAGCAATGCGTGCCGGCATCGAGATGTTTAAACATCTGCGTGAGCCAGGTTTTTATGAAAAACTGACTGCTCAACTGGAAAAACTGCTTGAAGGCTTACAAGCAGCAGCGGATGAAGCTGGTATTTCATTCAAGACTCAACAAGTGGGCGGTATGTTTGGCCTGTACTTCACGGATCAGGAAGACATCACCAGCTTTGATTCAATGCTGAAGTGTGATGTTGAAGCCTTCAAAAAATTCTTTCATGGCATGTTAAGTCGTGGTGTGAACCTGGCTCCATCTGCATTTGAAGCAGGATTTATTTCAGCTGCGCATAGTGATGAAGATATTGAATTTACGATTCAAGTGGCTAAAGAAACTTTTGCTGAAATGAAAGCTTAAGTTTTTAATCCCCCCCTAACCTTTCTTTGGAAAAGGAGGGAAATCTTAAGCTTAAAAATTTAAGTTCCCCCTCTTTTAAAAGAGGGGGCTAGGGGGAGATTTATATTAAAAATTAGGAAAATCTTGATGAAAACCAAACATTATTTGACCTTAAGCGATGCTGAGTTCTTATTAAATCAGGCCTATGAATATGCGTTAGAGCAGGGTTTTAATGTTAGTATTGCAGTGGTCGATGAAACTGGTAATTTGCTGGCAATGAAGCTTATGGATGATGCATCATCGATGACAGCAAACCTGTGCCTGGAAAAAGCAAGGTGTTCTGCCATTAGTCGCCGTCCGTCTAAGCTGTTTGAAGATATTATCAAAGGTGGGCAAATGGGCTTTCTGACGATGGATACTTTTTCTGGGATGTTAGAAGGTGGTGAGCCGATTCTGTATCAGGGTCAGTTGGTTGGTGCGATGGGTGTTTCTGGAGTGAAGTCTTTACAAGATGCTGAGATTGCACAGCAGGCGATTGAGAAGTTTTTGGCTAAGCAAAGCTAATCCAAAATAGAAATTGATCAGCTCAATTTAATAAAATCATCCAACGATGTTCCAAAATGAAGCGTGGAACGTGAAATATCAACTAAAAAGCCCAATCGCTAATGAGAGGGCTTGTCTATATGCAATAAAGTTATGATTTAAAAAGGAAATCAAAATAATTTCGTATAAGGTGTATTATGTTAATTTTAGAAATTCTTAATCTAGCATTGAGATTTAATCCAATCTCTCAAAATAATTAAAGCCTGCCGTATATATTTGTTTAAAGGATATCCTGCACTTATTCTTATAAAATTAGAATACTTTTGATCCTCTCCAAAAACTTCACCTGGCACAATATTAATGCCCTGCTCCTTAGCAAACTTATACATATTTAGACCATTAATACCTTTAGGCAGTTGAATCCATAAGGCATAACCACCTTGAGGTTGTGTAATTTTTATCTCTAAATCTGCAAAATTCTGACTAATAAAGGATCTATATTCTTCAACTTGATTCAGCAATGTATATCTCAGTGTATTGAGATGGTTTCTATATGCTCGGCAATTAATAAAATCCGCTAAACCCAGTTGTAATGGGGTATTTACAAGACTTAGTAACGAAAGGAGATTGCTTCTACGATATTCTTGTTGGGATGGCAAACACAGCCAGCCTATCCGATATGCAGGAGATAAAGATTTTGAAATAGAGCTACAAAGGAATACGTACCCATCTTTATCCCAGTACTGAATAGGCAATGGTCTTAATGTGGAATGACCACATTCAGAATAGATATCATCTTCGATAATAAAACATTGATATTTGGCAGCAAGCTGAGCTATTTTTTCTTTATCAGCATTGCTAAGGCAAAAGCCTAGAGGGTTGTGATAGTTGACGGTAAGGAGACAAACTTTAGCTCCAGATTCAGCCATGATTTCTTCAAGACGTTGCAGATCGATCCCTGTATTAAAGGCTGGTATTTCTACAATTTTACGACCTAAATTAGCAAGTAATAATTGTTGTCCATTATAATTTGGTGTCGGAACAATAATACTATCTCCCACCTTAGTTAAAAGTTGGATAACTATAGATATTGCTGGCATACAGCCATGAGTTATAAAAATCGAATCTTCCTGAATATAAATTCCATCTTCAGCCCAATGATTAGATAAAGCTTGACGTAGTTTAAGATGTCCTTGTTTATCACTATAAAGAAAATCTTCTGGAACACTGTGCTTTAGGGCACGTTGTACAGACCTTCTTAATGTTTCTGTGGGGATCAATTTGGGAGAGAGCTGTATAGCGCCCAAGTGTATTCTCGATTGATTAATAGAAGCTTCTTGTATTTCATTTTGTAGTTCTAAATTCGTGATGCTACGTGGGTGTGAACTAAATTCTGGGTAAGTTGGTAAGTCTATAAGTTTGGGAAGATTTTTTACAAAGTACCCACTTTTAGGCTTAGAGAAAATATAACCTCTAGACTCTAATAACTCATAGCAAGATTTGGCTGTAGTTATACTGACATTATGATGCTGTGCAAAAGATCGTAGCGAACTCAGTTTGTGATTCGGCGGTATTTCACCTGAAGTAATTTTCTTAGCAATTTGATCAGCTAAATTTTGATAATGGAAAGCCAAATCTGTACTCTTTTTTTTAAGAAAATTGTGTCTGTATATCTTTATATCAAAAAATTAATATGCAGAAAATGTACTTAATTATATTTCAGTCATTATGAATAAATTTGTCAGTATCCTTTGCTTAACTATCTTATGCACAGCTTGTGTAACTCAAGAAGATAATTTTCAATCAAAAGAAATGAACTATGTATGTTCATCACTAACAAAAAATTATTTAAGGATCAGTCAGTTTGATTATTATGAAGTATGGAATAAGGCAAAAAACATCCCCGATACAATTCTATTTTTATATGCTAAACCTCAGACTAATGGTCAAATAGCATTTAATCCAAATACTAGATTGCTTGAATGTAAAAAAGAAAAATACAAATATATTCTAAGTGAAATTGACCAACACTCACTAAAGACACGTCCAATTTTAATATTAAGACTACCCATTTAACATAATGGTGGTTATACGAAATTAGAACAATAAACCTCTGTAAAATCAAAGTGTTTTTTAAATCGATGCTAAACTAAAATAGCATGAATCATCATGCTATTTTGTATTTATAAGAGCTTCCCATGCTGTACCCCATGCCCAAAAAAATCCAACTCGCGCCATCTCAAGCCAAATGGCAGCTTACATCAAATGAATCTGTTTTGGTTTTAGTCGGATTGCAAAACTTGCGTATGCAGCAGGGCATACAAGACAGCGACCTGATAACTCATCTGATCCAGATCAGTAATAAAGCCAAAGCACTCGATATTCCAATCGTTGATTTGTATGGCGATGATTTAATGCAAGGTATGCAGCAACTTGGAGAATATGCTTCAACTCATTCACAACTGATTTTCGCCGGACAGATTACACCGATGCTGAAACAGATCCTGCCACATCTGCAAAGTGTGACAGAGCAAATTTGCATAATTAATGATGCAATTTTGATGCCTAGTCAGGAACAGCATATCCAGTGGATTGAGAATATATCGGCACAAGGTTTGCATCATATGAATAGCTATAGTCTGACCCGATTGTGGAACCTGAGTGCGTCGTCAGAATATGTATTGTCAACCAAAGGCATCATGTTAGCAGTAGCTGAACAGCTGGATATGGATGCGCTGGAAATTGATCCTTATGCTGACTTAAAACAGTATGGACTGGACTCGGTTGCGGTAGTGAGTCTGGTTGGCACATGGCGTGCGCATGGTGCTGATCTACGTTATGAAGATGTGCTGGAACACCCGTCATTACATGATTTAGTGAGCTTTGTAATGCAATCTGCACGTCGATGATCGGTAATTGGGTAATTTTCTTAAAATAATCGGAAATTTTATCACCATTTACATAAATGCGCATTGTAATTATCACTCAAGCTTTCTATTATGGCCGCCTTGTTTTTCGCGATCAGCGTGGGATTGAACTTTGAGTAATTTTCTAACCGAACATCTGATACATCGTGATGAAGATTTTATGGTCATCCATAAGCCTGCAGGCTTACTCACAGTGCCCGGTAAAACAGAAGATTTACAAGATTGCCTGATCAATCGCCTTATCAAATTAGAACCTAAAACTTTACTGATCCACCGTCTGGATCGAGATACTTCCGGTATCTTAGTATTTGCCTTAAGCCGTGAAGGGCAAAAATCCATCTCCCGCCAGTTCCAGGAACGCCAAACCGATAAAACCTATCAGGCCATCGTGGCTGGAACATTAGAAGGCAAGGGTACAGTTGATGTGCCTGTCATTTATGATCCAAGCCGTCCACCACTGCATATTGCTGAACCGAATCATAATAAGCCGGCTATTACAGAATGGCAGGCCATCGAACATTTTGAAATTCAGGGGCAAGCTGTGACCCGGGTGAAACTGACCCCGATTACCGGTCGTTCACATCAACTCCGTGTACATATGCAATATCTCGGACATCCGATTATTGGCGATACCTTATATGCAACGCCAGAGCAGCAACAGCTTAGTCCGCGTCTATGCTTACATGCTGAGCGTTTAAGTTTTTATCATCCTAAAACAGAAGAGTTAGTTGAATTTAATTGTCCGGCTGAATTCTAGGAAATACTTGTTTAATCGACGTGAATTATGCTCACTTTTTAGTGGGCTTTATGTCAAAATACATTGCTTGAAGGTGTGAAATTTTGCTCAAATGACGTTTCGTGATTGAGCCTGATATTCATAATCTTGTACTTAAGATAAAGGTGGAAAAATTGCAGCAATTTGCTATTGGTCAACGTTGGTTATCAGATACTGAAACAGAACTCGGTTTAGGGGTTCTCATTGATGTTGATGAGCGATCGGTCAGCATTTTATTCCCAAAAAGCGATGAAACTCGCGTCTATGCTCGCAGTAACGCACCCTTATCTCGTATCGTATTTAATGCAAATGACGAGCTGCAAGATCAGGAAGGTACGATCTGGACCGTTGAGTCAGTTGAAGATCGCAATGGCGTAGTGCGTTATCACGTGGTCCGTACTCTTGAAGATGGCACAGAAGAACGTAAAGCTTTAAATGAAACCCGTGTAGGCGCAACGATCCAGTTGTCTAAACCTTTAGACCGTTTACTGGCCAGTCAGATTGACTATAAAGAGTGGTATGACCTGCGTATTGAAGCCTTGCTGATGCAAGCGAATATGCAAACCAGTCCATTGCGTGGCTTGGTCGGTTCGCGTGTAGGTCTGATTCCACACCAGTTGTATATCGCACATGAAGTCGGTCAGCGTTTTGCACCGCGTGTTTTACTGGCGGATGAAGTTGGCTTGGGTAAAACCATAGAAGCTGGTCTGATCATTCATCAGCAACTTAAAACTGGCCGTTCTGAACGTATCCTGATCTTGGTTCCAGATTCACTGCAATATCAGTGGATGATTGAGATGCGTCGTCGTTTCAATCTTGAATTCTCTCTATTTGATCTGGCGCGTACTGCCTCGATTAAAGAGCATGATCCTGATTTAAATCCGTTCCTGACTGAGCAGCGCATTATTGCTTCTGTGGACTTGATGGTGGATCACGAAGATCTGCGCGAACAGGCGATTGAAGCAGGCTTTGACCTGTTGGTTGTCGATGAAGCGCATCACCTGATGTGGTCTGATGAAGAAGGCGGCAATGACCGTTATGATCTGGTTGAAGAGCTGGCAGAGAAAACACCGGGCGTATTGTTATTGACTGCAACACCAGAACAGCTCGGTGTAGAATCTCACTTTGCACGTCTACGTTTACTTGATCCGCAACGTTTCAGTTCATTGGACCGTTTCCTGGATGAAGAAGAGCAGTATCAGCATACCGCTAAAATCGCTGAAGTGTTGATGTCAGATCTGCCACTTGAAGCAGAGCATTTCACTGCGATTGAAAGCCTGCTTGGTCATGCGATTGAAGATACCCCAGAGCAACGTTTCCGTGCGATTCATGAATTGCTAGACCGTCATGGTACAGGCCGTATCCTGTTCCGGAATACCCGTGAGGCAATTCAGGGCTTCCCGGGCCGTGACTGTCAGCCAGCACCATTACCAGCGCCAGAAAACTGGTCTAAAGATGGTAAATTGCGTGAGCAAATGTGGCCGGAAGAATCTCAACTCGATGGCTCGTGGATGGAAACTGATCCGCGTGTAATGTGGTTGATGGAAAAGTTGCGTACTGATCTGAAGCATAAAAAAGTATTGCTGATTGCGCGTAGTGGTCCAGTGGTTGAAGCGCTAGAAAATGTATTACGTCTGCATGCAGGTATACGTACTGCCATGTTCCATGAGGGCATGGGTCTGCTGGAACGTGACCAGGCAGCGGCTTATTTTGCTGAAGAATCTTATGGTGCACAGATTTTATTGTGCTCTGAAATCGGTTCAGAAGGCCGTAACTTCCAGTTTGCATCTGACTTGATCCTGTTTGATTTGCCAGCCAACCCGGATGTTCTGGAACAGCGTATTGGTCGTCTGGACCGTATCGGTCAGGAAAACCGTATCCAGATTCATGTGCCTTATCTGATGGGTACTGCGCAAGAACGTATGTTCCGCTGGTATAACGAAGCGCTGAATATTTTCAGCAACATTTCTCCAACTGCACAAACGCTGCAAGAAAACTTTATTGTTGCTCTGAAAGATTGCCTGCTGGCAGATAAAGGACAGGAATTTGAAGATCTGCTGGAAGAAGTTAGCGTACAACGTGAAGCACTGGAAGCTGAGTTGCAGGAAGGTCGTGACCGTCTGCTTGAGTACAATTCTTGCCGCCCCGTCGTGGCACAGGAAATTGTTAATGCGCTTGAAGACTATGATGACAATACCACCTTGCCAATGTTCATGAAGCGTTTCATGGCATCGACCAATATCGATTTTGATGAACAAAGTAATGGTACGGTGATCATCAAGCCAACGGATCAGATGCAGGTACAAGGTTTAACCCTGGATGAAGAGGGCATGACAGCCACTTTCTATCGTGACCAGGCTCAAATCCGTGAAGATGCACAGTACTTGACCCTAGAACATCCATTCACTGAAAGCGTGATGGAAATGATCAATACTCAGGGCTTTGGTAGTACCAATGTTGCAGTCTTAAAGTCTGCAGCGTTACCACAAGGTTCTGTATTGATGGAAGTGTGGTTCAAGGTTGATGTGGTTGCACCAAAAGCACTAAACTTGCCATCAAGCTTGCCACAACAGCTGATCCGTGTATTGCTGAGTGAAAAAGGTCAGGACTTGTCTCAGAAGATTGCGCCTGAAATCCTGAAACCATATCTACATCATTTAGATGGCAATAGTTGCCGTCAGGTAGTGAAAGCGCGCCGTGAAGTAATTGAAGCGCGTTATCAACAAGCATTGGAATTGGCTCGTTCAGCATTACCAAACTTCAAGCAGCAGGCTAAAGAAGTGTATGGTAATAAATGGCAGTATGAAATTGACCGTCTGACTTACTTAAAACAGTTCAACCCAAGTATCCGTGAAGATGAAATCGCACGTTTACAGAAATTGCAGAAAGAAGGTTTGAGTTTGTTAGAAGGTTTATCCGTAACACCTGAAGCAATTCAGGTAATGGTCGTGGTTAAGCCATAAAGGTCTAATGAATTAAAAAGCAGCTTTCGGGCTGCTTTTTTATGACTGAAATTTAAATCTTCATTAAGTGCTTGGTCGGGCTGTGCTAGCTGATATTTTCTGTATTGTTTAAAATCAGCACACCTAAGAATAAGAAATAAAATACCATGTCCAAAGCATTGATCACTATT
This sequence comes from Acinetobacter sp. UBA5984, assembly GCF_002429925.1. Lineage (NCBI taxonomy): Bacteria > Pseudomonadati > Pseudomonadota > Gammaproteobacteria > Moraxellales > Moraxellaceae > Acinetobacter > Acinetobacter sp. UBA5984. The sequence continues at coordinate 11,986 of NZ_DJBE01000029.1, read as the reverse complement.
GGCGCGAAAACCAGCCATGGCGGTATGGTCTCTGAATGTGAGAGCTCTTTTTTAATTAATGGTATGGCAGTGCATCTGAATGGCATGAAGCATTACTGTCCCAAGTGTCAAACTACGGTTACTGCAATTGCTAGTGATTTATCTACAATAGTCAAAGGTAGGGCTGTAATCATTGCTGGAGATAAAGCCAGTTGTGGAGCCACTTTTTTACCGATGCAAAATCTGGCTATTTCTAAAAAATAATGGACCATATGTCGATCTAGACTGAAAGTGACTTAAAGGTCATAGATTGGTGATTTAGATCCTGTGGAATTTCATATTTTAATATTAAGCTTCTATCAGGCTTTATAAAGAAATGATCAAAGAAAATAATGAAACAGGTTTTGCATTTTACTCATGCCAATGGCATTCCATCGGCAAGCTATCGGAAGTTTTTAAATTATTTTCAGGATGAATATCAGGTCAAGGCGATTCCGCTGATCGGGATGAATCCAGCCTATCCAATTACCAAAGACTGGCGTTATCTAGTAAATGAAGTGATACAGGATATCCAGCAGCAATCTCCGGATCAAAAGGTGATTGGGCTGGGACATTCATTTGGTGGTTTGGTAACTTTAATGGCAGCCTATCAACGTCCGGATTTATTTTCCAAACTGGTGATCATGGATCCACCTTTCGTAATTGGGAAAAATAGTGCATTGTTTGAAGTCGTGAAAAAGTTCAACTTAAAAAGTATTGACCGCTTCACTCCGGCAGGTATTACCCTAAAACGTAAGGATTACTGGCCATCTAAACAGGACGCCGTTGCAGCGCTGAGATCGAATCGTCTGTTTAAGCATTTTGATGAGCAATGTTTTCAGGATTATATTGAAAGCGGGACTGTGCCTGATCAAGAGCGTGGAGGGGTAACTTTAGCTATTCCGAAACAGATTGAGGCAGAAATTTTCCGGACTGTACCGGCCTGGTGGTGGCGTACACCAAGAAAACCACCACAGGTCCCGATACATTTAATCACAGCAGAGCGCAGCCAGTTTTATCAGCAAGGTTTACCACAAGGCATGCATAAGGTCTATCGGGTAGATTATTCAGTAGTGCAGGGCGGACATATGTTTCCACTAGAACATCCAGAAGTGACAGCAAACCATGTTAAAGCTAAATTGAATGAGCTTTAATCTTGATAATAAAAAAGACTCACTAAGAGTCTTTTTTCAGCTGGTTTAACGGATCTGAGACTGATCCAGATGACGGGCACCTTCCAGAATCATGCGAATCATGATCATGGTTTGTTCCGCAATTTCCTTACGGTCTTCAGGTGCCATATCGATCACATTGGCTCCCATATTAAATACCAGTTGGGTAATCGCTCTGGCAGCAATCTCGGGATGAAATAATTTTTTATTATTAAGTCGTTCCAGACGGATCAGGTCTTCCTGAAGCTCCTGCTGGAAATAATTCAGTTGGCGTTCGACTGCCTGTTTATAAGATTTTGAACCGGTATAGCCTTCACGTAATAACAAGCTTAAATTGCCTTCATCAGCATCCAGCTGGGCAATAAAGACTTCGACAGAACTACGGATAATACTATTCTGTTTCGATGCTTTTAGGCGGGACTCATTGAGAATCTGACGCAGCACAATCCCGGCACGATCAATCAATTCAATCGCCAGTTCATCGATATCTTTAAAATGACGATAAAAACTGTTCGGAGCAATTCCAGCCTCACGGGCAACTTCACGCAAGCTTAAAGATGAAATACTTTTTTGTGGTCCAATCAGGTTTAAAGCAGCCTGAAACAGTTCTTCCTTGGTAATGATCGCTTTACGGCCCACACTACGGACAATAATGGGCTCATCAATGCTTTTCGATGGTAAAGACGCGTCACTGCTTATTTTCATTGAAGGCTCATTCATGAGGTGATTAGTAAAAGGCATTAACACATTATAACGAAGGCAGTCCAGCTTGTGAAATGATTAGAAACAATACAAGTGTATATACAAATATATATACAAGTGTATAATAATTAAAAATCCAAGGTGATGTCTAAAACGATGCCTGTACTCGAAAAGCTTAAAACGCCATTAAATACGCTGAAAGAGAGTGTGATTGATCCATATGCGATTAATTTCTGGATGCAGAAATTAAATCCTCTATGGTCGATGAATCAGCCCTTAGGCAAGATCGTGCGCAAAGAAAATGCTGCGCAGGATATGCTGAGTCTGACGATTCGTGTCAATCATTTATTCCAGTTCGGTCAGGCGGGCCAGCATCATCCTGTATTTGTGGTGGTGAACGGCATTCGTTATGAACGTAGCTATAGTCTGACCCGTATTGATCAGCAGCATGTTTTATTGACGGTTAAAAAAGTGAATGCAGGTAAGGTTACCACCTGGTTTGCTGAACAGGCTGAAGTCGGCGATATCATTGAATTCGGTCAACCTTTCGGTGACATGACTTTGCCAGAACAGAGCAGCCCATTGCTTTTGCTTGCTGCGGGTAGTGGTATTACACCAATGCTGAGTATACTGGAAGCTTTAAAAGATAAAGCTGAATTGGTTGCACCAGTAACTTTATGGTATTGGGTCAAGAAAAATCAGGATGCTGCTTTCATTGCGCGTTTTGAAGAGCTGGCACAAAAGTTTTCAAACTTTTCTTATCAGGTATTTGCAACTCAGGAACAACCGGCTGCGCCGCGTCTTGATGAATCTTATCTAGATCAATTGCAGGCATTGGAACACAGCACAGTCTATGCATGTGGATCATCAGGTTTTGTTGCGACTGCAGAACGACTGTTTGCTTCAGCAAAACTGTTCAAAAGTGAAGCTTTCAGCATGAGTCTGAATGATGAAGCTGATACTGGTTTTGTCAATGTAACCCTGACTCAATCGAAAAAAATTGTCACGATTCCTAAAGGCCAGTCGATTCTGGTGAGTCTGGAACAGCAGAATATCCGACCGACCCATGGCTGTCGTATGGGCATCTGTAATAAATGTGCCTGTAATAAAGCAGAAGGTTCAACCAAGAATCTGGTCAATGGCGCACAAAATACCGAGCCAGGTAATCTTTTAAAAATTTGTGTTAACTCAGCGCAGACTGACCTTGTCATCGACTTATAAGCGAGTTTTATCCTATGAATATGCCAGTAAAATTACAGTATTTTAAAAATCCTAAAAACCGTGAACTGACCCAATCTGAGCTAGATGAACTTGCACGTGAGCTTGATGCCATCAAGCAGGAAGTGCTGGATGATTTAGGTGAAAAAGATGCCAAATATATCCGTCGCGTATATTCGAGCATCCGTTATTCATCGATTGCAGGTCGTGCCTTATTATTCGCAGGCTGGTTTCCGCCAGCATGGTTGGTGGGTACAGGCTTATTAGGCTTTGCCAAAATCATGGAAAATATGGAACTGGGTCATAATGTCATGCACGGTCAATATGACTGGATGAATGATCCGAAGCTCAATGGCCAGACTTACGAGTGGGATATTGTCGGAACTTCAGACAACTGGCGTCAAACCCATAACTTCAAGCATCATACCTATACCAATATTAAAGGTATGGATGATGATATTGGTTATGGCTTGTTGCGTTTATTCCCTGAGCAACGCTGGAAACCAGGCTATTTATTACAGCCAATTTACAGTATTCCATTTTGCTTATTATTCCAGTGGGGCGTAGCCATTCAAAACCTTGAATTGGGTAAATACTTCAAAGGCCGTAAAACCAAAGAACAAACTCTTGAAGAATGGGAGCCAATGCAGCGTAAAATTGGTAAGCAATTATTCAAAGATTATGTATTCTTTCCGTTGATTGCAGGTCCTGCAGCATTACCGGTATTGACAGGTAACCTGGTGGCAAATGGTCTTCGTAATATCTGGACTTTTAGTATTATTTTCTGTGGTCACTTTACTAAAGATGTAGAAGTGTTTCCGAAAGCCGTCATGGAAAATGAAAGCCGTGGTCACTGGTATATGCGTCAGATTCGTGGTTCTTCAAACTTAACCGGTTCTGAAGCGTTTCATATTTTGACTGGACATTTAAGCCATCAGATTGAACATCACTTATATCCAGATGTGCCTGCACGCCGTTATCGTCAAATGGCACCAAAAGTAGAAGCGGTATGTAAAAAATACGGCTTAAACTATAATAATGCCAGTCTGGTAAAACAGTATGGCAGCGTGATTAAACGTATCGTGAAATATGCGTTTCCGTTTAAGAAGTAAGATAGATTTCAATAAAAAACCGCTGTTCATAGCGGTTTTTTATTATTCTCAGTTTAATTAATTATTTTAAGTTCAGACTTGGGTAAATTCATTTCAAGTAATGGAAGTACTTTATCTCGTCCTTCTAAATAAGCATACTGTGCAAGGCTTAACATTGCCTCATCTTCCTCACTATTTCCATAAGCATAAATTTCAGCATAATCTTCTAAATTATATTTTTCCAAGATTCTGCTTTTCTTCTGATCCTTACTACAATCAGGTGTGTTGTATAAACCTGTCATTTCGCCTGTCAGAATTTCTACTTCACTACAAATCAGGTCAATGCCTAAATAAGTACAAACCGGTTTTAAATATAAATTTAACGAGGCTGAAACGAGAACGACTTGATGCCCGAGTTGCTGGTGTTGTCTGAGTTGCTTTAAGAGCTTGGGATTCAATCTTAAAACAAGCCGCTGTGCGTATTCTTCGGCAAGCTGCTGAATTTCCTGCGCATGACTATTTCTGAACATGGTGTAATACAGTTTTGGTCGCATCGCATGAGCAGGATAGAGCTTAAGATAGTAAGCCTGAATCCAAGGCAGAATACGAAGTCCACGTTTCAGAATTTGCCTTTTCTTTAAGGCATAGAAAATGAACCCTGTAAAACTGTCATAAGGATACAGGGTTCCATCAAAATCAAATAAGGCTAGAGTTTTATGTTTTTGATGCGGTGCATGCATGTTTGATAACGACCATCGACACGGCTGGCAAACCAGTTAGTATTATACTCACGACTCAATTTTGGGCCTGAGATCACGACTTCTGGCATCATTGCATAGATTGGCTCTTTACCAGTTTTTTCTTGATAAAGTTTACTGATGCCACGATAAGTCATAGTATCTTCAAAATCTTTAACTTTTTCTTTCTTTAAGTCAGCCCGAATCTGACGTTCAGTAATAATAAAATTATTTTTTGCAAAAACGCTGATGAGCTCTCGTTCAGATTGACTCTTTTGTGAGCGAATCGCGCCATCTTTAGTATATAGTAGTAAATCGCCATCCAGACTCAACTCAGCTTCGGTTAAGCTATTTAACATGCTCTGGAATGCTGCATTACGGCTGGAATACATCCCAGAGTTATAATCAGCAAAGCGATAAATCGGTTTTTCATAATCCGCAGGGTACATCATCAATCGATGAATCCCGTAATAGAGTCCGCCATACTGGCTATACAGGTCACTACGTAAATCAGCAATACTACCACCTTGACGTTTATATTCCTTGGCATAGCTGATATGAACCTGCATGGAACCTAAAGTTGTAATCGGATTCATTTTTTCGCCAATATTTTGCCCAAACAGTTTAGCTGCACCTGTCAATGCGCTTACATGATAATGCTTAGCCATGAAATCAAAGATTTCACGATAAAGTTCATCTAATTGACGTTCGGTTTTGACCCGGCGCATCTGGCTTAAATAATTGTCTTCTGGGCTTGGATGGTTTTTTAGTACATCCTGGAAATATCCTGCAACTGTTCCACCGATACTTTCACCAAGTTTATCTTTAAATTTTTCTTCCAGCCGTTCCTGAACTTCTTTAACGGCTTTTTCACCAAGTCCAGGAACTACCGGGTCTGCATTAAAGTTAGATTCCTGATCGACAACTGCTACGATTGAACAGATATTCTCTTTAGTTTGTGGAATACCGAGCTGGTCAGTAATGTCATAAATATCTTGTGCCCAGGATTCGCGCTGGCTGACACGACCTGGAATGGCTTTGCGAATATGTTCAACTTCAAGAGTTGGTTCATCATTTGACCACCATGAACCATTGCCACACCCTACAAGGCTAATAGATAAAGCAAGTAGGGATAAGGACTTAAGAGAAAAAGCTTGAGCAAAATATTTGTTCATGGTGTCGTAAATAAATTGAAAAGATGAGTGAACAAGGCAGATGCAGTATACTATGCCCATCAGAAAAGTGATGAATTTATATGTATATTGGTCCCTATCAACTGTCAAATAATTTGATTGTCGCTCCCATGGCAGGTGTCACCGATCGTCCATTTAGAACCTTATGCAAGTACTTCGGTGCGGGTCATGCAGTCAGTGAAATGATGACTTCTGACAAGACCTTGCGCATGAGCAAAAAGAGCTTATATCGGGCAAATTTTGATGGTGAGCTGGCACCAATCTCAGCGCAGATTGCTGGTTCTGATCCGCATGACTTAGCTGAGGCAGCGCGTTATCAGGTTGCAAATGGGGCACAAATTGTTGATATCAATATGGGTTGTCCAGCAAAGAAAGTCTGTAATAAGCTGGCCGGTTCTGCCTTGTTAAAGGATGAAGATCTGGTTGCACGTATTTTAGATGCAGTCGTTGCTGCAGTTGATGTTCCTGTGACTTTAAAAACCCGTTTGGGCTATCTCAACGGTCATGAAAATATCCTACGAGTTGCAAAACGTGCTGAAGAAGCGGGGATTGCAGCGTTAGCATTACATGGTCGTACTCGTGAAGACATGTACCTCAATACGGCACGCTATTCTTTAATCAAGGAGGTGAAAGGGATGTTGAATATTCCCGTGATTGCGAATGGAGATATTGATAGCCCTGAGAAAGCCAAATATGTACTGGACTATACAGGTGCAGATGCCATCATGATTGGCCGTGCTGCACAAGGACGTCCCTGGATTTTTCGTGAAATTGCACATTATTTAGAAACTGGAGAGCATCTTGCTGCGCCAAGTATTGCTGAAGTGAAAGATGTATTATTAGGACATCTATCTGAGCTTTATGAATTTTATGGTGAATATTCAGGTTGCCGTATTTCGCGTAAGCATATTGCCTGGTATACCAAAGGTTTACGTTCCAGCAATGAATTCCGTCAAAATATGTATCAGGTAGAAAACACCGCCGATCAATATAAAGTGGTGGAAAACTATTTTAATGGATTACTGGAACATGGACATATCATGAGCGATGTACAAATAGATCAGGTGAATCTGTTAGAAACTAAATAAAAAGATAGATTTCCTACTTATTTCAAAAGGTACTGTAGTAAATACAGTACCTTTTTTATCTTATAGCTAAAATTTTATATGCTTCCGTTACATTAAAGACTGTAGTGAACATAGCCGCATATTAAGTTCACTGAAACTGGACAGGATATGGACATTGTTTACGTGAAATTGCTCTAAGCTGAATTTCTAGCATGGCAAGATGTTTATTCAATCTTGTTCATTCTCATGATCAAGGGAGATCTATAATGACAAATACCAATCGTCCAGTTACAGACTTTGGCAATAAAACCTCGACTGAATTACCAGAGGAACGTAGTGACGCATTAAATCAAGATGCAACAGATGCCAGTGCTCGACCAGATTTGAATTCACCTCAAAAAGATAATCCTCGTGTGCCAGATATGAATGAAGGCGAGGATAATGTACTTGCTACCAGTGCAGGTACTTTAGGCGGGGCAGCAGTTGGAGCAACTGCCGGTCTGGTAGGTGGTCCTCCAGGGGCGGTAGTAGGCGGTATCATTGGCGGTGTTGTAGGCGGCATTGCAGGGAATGATATTGCTTCACCTGATCATTCGAAACAGACGGATAACTACGAGCATCCAGAAAATCATCCAGAGGCAGATAATTATCAGCATCCGGACATGATTAAGCAGGAAGATGATTACTGGAGAAACGAACATACCAACCGTCCGTATTATACTGAATCACGTACCACCTACAGCGATCTAGACTATGATCGCGACTATCGTGGTGCTTATCGGGTGGGTTATGAAAACCGTCCGCTATATGACCGTCAAACTGACTTTGAACATGCCGAACCTGAACTACGAACCAAATGGGAGCAGGTAAAAGGGGAATCCCGTTTGAATTGGGAAGAAGCGAAATTTGCGATCAAAGATGCTTGGTATCGTATGACTCGTTAAAAGAACGATATAAAAAAACCTCTCTTTGGAGAGGTTTTTTTATGTTCTAAAATTATATTTTGCTTTATTTTTGTTTCATTTCCAGCACTAACTGGTTAATTAAATCAGAGGCTTCCATCTCACGAATTTGCGCCACATTCGAACCAGCCCAAAACGCGCCATAACCCTGATCACCATGTTTGGACGCTGCTGCATGTAACTGCTTGGCCAAATCATAAGTATATGGATAGGCAGGTACATCCAGACGATCAGGAGTGTCGATGTCTATATGCCAGTGATTAATGATGCCACGCGCTGGACGGCCGGAAATGCTGGCACTAACTTGAGTCAGCGGCTTGGACAGTAGCGCTTTACGATAGGCGTCATTGGCATTGGAAGATTTACACTGAACAAATGCCGTGCCTAATTGTACTGCTTCAGCGCCAAAGTCCATCATCTGACGTGCTTGTTCACCATTCATGATTCCGCCTGCAGCAACCACCGGCAATGAAAAATGCTGTTTTATTAACTTGACCAGATTAGAGGTTTTGACTGAGGCATCAAACTTGGTGCTAAAGATACCCCGGTGACCTCCAGCCTCAATGCCTTGAGCAATGATGATATCAATCCCTGCCTCTTGAATGGCTTTGGCCTCAGCAAAATTGGTGGCAGATACCATCGTCAGAATACCGGCATCTTTTAGAGCCTGAACCTGATGCGGAAGAGGAATGCCAAAATGAAAGCTGACCGCACATGGTCTGGTTTCCAGAACCAGATTCAAGAAATCATCATTGTCTTTAAAACTTGGGTAAATACAGTGTAATTGAGTGGGTGGATTAATTCCGTATTCAGCAAATTTATCTTTAAACTGGTCAATCCAGGCTTGAGCTACGTTTTCATCAAGAGGCTGGCTGTCATGACAGAAAAAGTTAACCTGAAATGGGCAGTCTGTAAGTTCCTGAGTTTTTAAAATCTGCTGGCGCGCAGATTCTACGCTGCTGGCTCCCAAGCCTAGCGAACCCAGACCACCTTGATTTGAAACTTCCGCTGCCAGTTCAGGTGTCGAAAGGCCTGCCATAGGGGCCAAAAAAATAGGATGTTTTATTCCAAGTTTTTCTAATAAAGACATAGATTTGCTCCCTGTTACTCTATCTACTTTGCCTATAGCCGCAGAATTAAGCAAATCATATTGGTTATTTTATTTTGAAATAATGCTGTATGGATAACGGTTCATTTACATTTCTTACGACATGAGATGTCGTCACAAAGACAGCAAAGCTATAGTGCAGAACAGGGAAAATTTATAATAGGTTTTTAGCCAACAACTTGCTGAAATCATGTCTGATCGTATCCGAGAAAAACTACAAATTTTAGCTGATGCCGCCAAATATGATGTGTCCTGTTCATCGAGTGGCAGCAACCGCAAAAATAAAGACAAAGGCTTGGGCAATACCGGAAATGGGATCTGTCATAGCTATACCGAAGATGGTCGCTGTGTCTCATTACTGAAAATACTGTTTTCCAATGTCTGCATTTTTGACTGTGCTTATTGTGTCTCTCGTCGTTCCAATGACGTAAAACGTGCTGCATTTACCGTGCAGGAAGTGGTCGATCTGACCATGAATTTTTATCGCCGTAATTATATTGAAGGGCTGTTTCTCAGTTCGGGAATTTTTAAATCAGCAGATTACACCATGGAGCGGATGTTGCAGGTGGTGAAAAAGTTGCGTCTTGAAGAAAATTTTAATGGTTATATTCATCTCAAAACCATTCCTGGAGCATCACAGGAGATTATTACTGAAGCAGGTTTATATGTCGACCGGATGAGTATCAATCTGGAAATGCCGACCGAAGCAGGCTTGCAAAAGTTTGCCCCAGAGAAAACCCATACAGAAGTACAAAAAGATCTGGGAATTGTGCGGGACCGTTTAATCCAGTTGAAAGATGAACGTAAGATCATCAAATCCGTTCCTAAATTTGTTCCTGCAGGGCAGACCACGCAAATGGTGGTTGGTGCGCATAGTGAGACGGACAAAGATATTATTTTGATGGCTGATCGGCACTACAAGGAGTTTAAGCTGAAACGTGTGTATTTTTCTGGCTATATTCCGATTAATCCCGAAGAAAAAGCCTTACCCGCAATTGGCTCAGCACCACCCTTATTAAGAGAAAATCGTCTATATCAGTCTGACTGGCTGATGCGTTTTTATGGATTTTCAGCAGATGAAATTGTAGATGACCAGCATCCAAATCTGGATCTGGATATTGACCCAAAGCTGAGCTGGGCTTTACGTCATCCTGAGGCCTTCCCGGTTGATATTAACCGAGCCGACTACAAAATGATTTTACGCGTGCCGGGCATTGGAGTACGTTCTGCCAAAAAGATTGTACAGGCACGCCGTTTTGGTCAGATTCATATTGACCAACTGAAAAGGATGGGCGTGGCGTATAACCGGGCACAGCATTTTATCCGCTGTGCAGATACACCAAAATTTAAAAAGGAGCAGCAATCCCAGCAGATTCGCCAGCAGATTTTACAAGCTGGTCAATCCAAATATCAGCAACAATTGTCACCTCAACTGGGATTCGGTTTTTAATGGCACACTACTGTTTTGATGGCACCATGACCGGTTTATTAAGCTGTGTTTTTCGGGCTTTTGAATTTAAAGAATTTGATGTCAAAGTGACTGCCAATCCGCAGGCACAAAATGGCTTATTCGATGATTTTATTCATGTGGCCTCGAATGAAAGTCAGGGACAGCGGGTCTGGCAAGGCCTAAAACAGAAAGTATCATCCAGCAGTTTAAAAGCCTTTTATTATGCTTTTCTTTCTGAAAAAGAACAGGCATTTCAGAATCTATTTGATTTTGCAGTTTATGTGTTTCAAAACCAACGGCCGGTTGATAAAGATTATGGCCATCATGCAGTCATCGGAATGTCACAATGGTGCAAACAGGTCGGGCGTGAAAAGCATCGTATGGAAGCTTTTGTCCGCTTCAAAAAAGCCAAAGATGGATTGTTCCTCAGTCTGGTCAAACCGGATTTTAATGTACTGCCGATTATTTCCCGGCATTTTAAGGAACGTTACCAAGACCAGCGTTGGCTAATTTATGATGANNATTGAACTGGATGATGAAGAAGTACTCTATGATCAGCTTTGGAAAGATTATTTTAAAAGCGTGAATATTCAGGCACGACAAAATATGAAACTGCATATCCAGTATGTACCTAAGCGCTACTGGCGTTATATGAATGAGAAAGTACTTTAAATAAAATCTTTACCCAAGTTTAAGGCATAATGACAGCTAATATTTAGATCGAGTGTATAGATATGAAGGTATGGCTGGCATCATTAGCTATGGTAACTGGATTGGCTGCGTGTTCAGCAGAGCAACAGAAAGTAGCAGTAGATCCGGGTAAATATCAGGTTAAAAGTGCACAGGAATTACAGCAACGTTTTGATGATCTAAACAGTAAGTTGGCACAGGACTTTCAGCAATTTAAAAAAGTAGAAAGCATTGCCTTTTCTCATCAATTGCCTCTGGATGTGAATAACCTGCAAACTTTAAACCAGCATCCTGTCAGCCGGACTGCTCTAAAATCCAGTAAAGTAGCCTACTGCGACATGATGAATGGCTATTTTGCCGAAATGTTTCGCTTGGGGCATTATAATCTGAATCTGGTCGACAAGATCCAGTTACCTAAAGCCGAGAATGAAGACCTGAAATCCAATTTTGCATCTAGCGATCAGTTCTATACTTTTATTCTGGATCGTTATACCACTTATCGCCAGGTTCAACAGACCATGAATTATGGCTGTAACTTAAAAGCTGCGTTATAAGTATGTCTTGTCCTGAAATAGATT